>JACOUZ010000166.1 GCA_016177515.1 Acidobacteriota bacterium | reverse complement strand
GTCGAAACAGATCGTGAAGGTCCTGCACGCCGCCGAACAGGACGTCCTCTACCTGAGGCGCGACTTCAGCTTTCACCTCGAGCCCCTGTTCGACACGATGATTGCGGCGCAACTCCTGGGCAAGACGGGCATCGGCCTGGCGAGCCTCCTGCAGGCCTATTTCGAAATCAAGCTCGACAAGGGATCGCAGCGCGACGACTGGTCGTGCCGGCCCCTGAACGAGCGCCAGAAGATCTACGCCGCGGAGGACGTGCGGCACCTCATCCGGCTGCGCGACGTCCTGCGCGGGGAGCTCGATGCCCTCGGAAGGCTGGCCTGGGTCGAGGAGGAGTTCGGCCTGGTCGCCCGGCGCGCCTGGGAGCCTCGCGTCTTCGACCCGGAGATGTTCTGGATCGTCAGGGGCGCCCGGGACCTCGTGCCGCGCGAGGCCGCCATCCTGCGCGAGCTTTACGCCATGCGCGACAGGCGCGCGGTGGAAGCCGACCTGTCGCCGTTCCGGATCATCTCGGACGAGGCGCTCCTGGCGCTTGCGAAGAGGAAGCCGCAGCATGGGGATGAGCTGGGCGGCATTCGCGGCCTCACGCCGCTGGTGCGCCGCCGGATTGGCGGCGAGATCCTGCAGGCGGTGAGCGCGGGCCTGGCCGTGCCGGAAGCCGATCTGCCTTCGCCGCCGCGCGGTCAGTCGCGCGGCAACCGCAGGTCGGCGGCCTTCCAGGCCCGTCTGGAGCGGCTGCGCGAATGGCGCAAGACCCGCGCCGCCTCGCTGGGCCTCGACCCCGGCGTCCTCTTCCCCCAGTCCACGCTCGAGGCCCTGGCGGCCGCGGGGCCGGCGGCTTTCGAGTCACCGGCCGAGATTCCCGGTTTGCGGTCCTGGAGAGCGAATCTCATCCGCGCCGACGCGAACCGCCTGCTCGGCTGATCGGGAACCCTCCGCGGTTCAGGCAAGCTCGAAACAGAGGTCGAGACAGGTGTGCGTCGCCTCCTTGCCGGTGCGGAACCGGGCGCGGACCCTGTCCCCGATCCGGATGGGCTTGCGATCGAGCAGGTAGCTCTTGACGATGGTGCCGACGCCCTCGATCTTGACGTCGATCTGGTAATAGGGGCACTCGATCTCCAGCCCCGCCCCGCCCCGCTCCACATAGGTGTAGGTGTAGATGTACCCCTGCGGATTCACAACCTCCTGCCACACCATCGGCTGGTGACAGTCCGGGCAGTCGGCGCGCGGCGGAAGCCACTTCTCCCCGCGCCCCCTGCCGACGGGGCAGCCACGATTCATGCACAGGGTGGCCATCAGCCTGCCCTCGGCCAGCCCCTTGAAGTAGGGAGTGAGCATGCCGTAGGTGTGGAAGTGGGTCCCCTCCTCCCCGAAGCGCGGGAGGTGGAGCACCCAGACATCGGCGGTCGCCGTGATCCTGGATGGGGCGGTCTTCAGCTGGACTCGATCGCTCATCGCGCGCCTCCCTCCTAGACCTTCTCGAGAATCGTGCAGACCACGTGGCTGCCCACCCCCGCATGGGAAATCGCCATGCCGCGCCGCGGGTCCTTGACCTGAAGGCTCTGCCAGTCCCCGGGCCTGGTCTTCCCGTAGCGCTTCCAGATTCCGGGGTCGCCGTGGAACCTGTCGTACTTGCCCTGCAGTTGCCAGAGCACTTCGCCCGCCTGGAAGATCCCGGTCGCTCCCACCGCGTGCATCGTTCCCAGCAGGCCCCCCGAAAGATTGGCGGGACACCTGCCGGGCTTGCCGGTTTTCGGGTTGACCAGATAGCAGTCGCCCGAAGTGACGTACTCCTGCTCGCGCCCGTACAGGGTGAGCCCGACGTCGCCGTAGGTCTGGAGGTCCGAGATGGTGAAAGCGTCGTGGGTTTCAATCAGGTCGAGGTCTTCGATGGGGTTGTCGATCCCTGCCATGTGGTAGGCCATGTAGGCCGCGAAGCGGGTGGCGCCGAAGCTCTCGAAGCCGGGCCAGCGCCCGTCCTGTTTCTCCATGTCCTTGCGCAGGTCGCGGTAGTCCGCTTCCTTCTCGTTGGGCAGCAGCAGGATGCGCATCGGCCGGCGATCGCCGGTCCGCAGCGTGTGCGAGCCGCCGGCGGCATAGAGCCGGACCGGATGGTCGCTCAGCCTGGAAGCCAGGCTCTCCGAGCACAACAGCACGGCCGAGGACCCCACGCTCATGGCGCAGCACTCCAGGAAGCGCAGCGGGTCGGAAACGATTTCACCCTTCAGGACCTCCTCGACCGTGTGCCTGCCCGGCTGCTGCGCGAACGGCGAGTGGCAGGCGTAGCCGCGGTTCTTGACCGCGATCTCAGCGCGCACCCGCTCGTCCACGTCGTACATTTCCTGGAAGCGCCGGGCCATCGATGCGTAGTAGCTGGCGTAGTTGCGCGCCAGCCGGGTCTCGAAATCCTTGCAGGCCGCGGATGCGATGTAGTAATTGCCCGTCCAGGTCTTGACCTCATCCATGCGCTCCCAGCCGAGGACCAGGGCGCAGTCGGCCATGCCGCTCGCCACCGTCGTGGCACCCATCAGCAGGGCCGAGCCTCCCGTGGCGCCGCCCGTCTTGATCCCGACGTTCGGCAGGAGATCGAGCCCCAGATAATCGTGGACCTTGGCCTCGCAAAGCAGCTGGTCCTGGAAGTGATCGGCAAACTCGCCGTAGCAGGCGAAGTTGATCAACCCCTTGACCTCGAGAGGGTCCATTTTCAGATCGTTCTCTTCGAGCAGCATCCGGAAGGCCATCATGGTCAACTCTTCGAGCTTCCTCTCCGGATACCGCTTGCGGAAGTCGCTCGTCCCAGCCGCCACCATGTAGACGGGGCGGGTCCAGCGGGGCACTCGCAGGTTCCCGGGTCTGAACTCGATCATGCGCCACCTCCTCGCAGGCCTCGGAACCGTGACTATATCTCCGCGACCGGCCGCGGGGCAATCGCCTGGTCACGGCAGGGCGCAGGGGCGCGATCCGACGAGCGCGGCGGGAAACCGGCCGGCAGGGCGATGGTGGGTCCCGCCCGCCTTTGCGCTAGACTGCCCGTCGTGATCCTCGAACGCTCCATGGACTCCGTCTGGCTGTCGAACGCCTACCTCGTGGGAGACAGGGAGGGCGGCAGCGCTCTGGTGATCGACAGCGGCGCGCCGCTCGGGCCGCTGGTCGCGGCGCTCGCCCGCCGGCGCCTGAAACTGAAGGCCATTCTGACGACGCACCGCCACGTGGATCATGTCCAGGGTCATTTCGATCTCGTCCGCGCCACGGGCGCGCCGGTTTTCGCGCTGCGTCCGGAGACGCGGCACGTCCCGGGCTCCGAGCCGCTCGACGGCGAGGAGGAGAGGGCGTGGGGAGGCCTGCAGGTGCGCGCGCTGGCACTCCCGGGCCACACGGAGGGGCACGCCGGCTACCTGATCGAGGACGCCGGCCTGTTCACGGGAGACTGCCTGTTCGCGGGATCGCTCGGCGGCACGGTGGGGCCGGGCGCCAGTGGCTTCGCGGACGCGCGCCGCGCGGTCGAGAGGATCCTGGCTCTTCCCGACCCCACGCGGATCCACCCGGGACACTCCGGGCCGACGACCGTCGGAGCGGAGCGCGCGGGCAATCCGTTCCTGCGCGTGCTGACCGGGCGCGACCCGGAGGGGCAGGGGAGGTGCATCGCCCTGGGCCGGACGGGACGTCTCGTCGTCCAGGCCCGCGACTACGACGGCGGCACCAAGGCCTGGGTTCGCTTCGACGATGAGGAGGACGCTCTGGTGCCCGGGAGCCGGGTACGGGCGATCTCCGGCTGAGGGCGCGCGCTTGACCCCTTTCCGCCCGCTCGAATAGAATCCGCTCTCCTTGCAGGGCCAGGAGTCGGGGCGTAGCGCAGCCTGGTAGCGCACCTGGTTCGGGACCAGGGGGTCGGTGGTTCAAATCCACTCGCCCCGACCATTCATTCTTTATGAAAGCGATCCGGTTCCTGGTCAGCGGCGTCGTCCAGGGTGTGGGGTTCCGATTCTTCGCCGTGCGCGCGGCCAGAAGCCTCGGGATAGCCGGCTATGCGCGCAATCTCGCCGACGGCCGGGTCGAGATCGTGGCGGCCGGGGCTCCGGAGGGCGTCCGCCTGTTTCGGGAGCGGCTCCAGAGCGGGCCGCGCGGCGCGGTGGTGAGCGGGATCGAGGCATCCGAGGTCGAGATCGATTCCAGCGACGAATCATTCGAGGTGCGCTTCTGACCCAGGAAAAGTCCGGCCTGGACCTGCGGCGGTACATCAGGGACGTCCCCGATTTTCCGAAAAAGGGGATCGTCTTCAAGGACATCACGCCGCTCCTCAAGGACAAGGAGGCCCTGCAGTACGCCATGACCTCGCTGGCGGGGCGCTTCAGCCACCTCGGGATCGGCAAGGTCGTCGGCATCGAGTCACGCGGCTACATCTTCGCGCCGGCCATCGCTCTCAGCCTGGGGGCCGGCTTCGTCCCGGTCCGCAAGCCCGGGAAGCTCCCCTGGAAGACGGTGGCGGAGGAGTACGATCTGGAGTACGGGAAGGACCGGCTGGAGATCCACCTGGACGCGATCCGTCCCGGGGAGCGGGTCCTGATCGTGGACGATCTCCTGGCCACCGGCGGCACCGCCTCCGCCACGCGCCGGCTGATCGAGCGGCTGGAGGGGAACGTCGTGGGGGCCGGCTTCCTGGTCGAGCTGACGTTTCTCGAGGGCCGGGCGCGCCTCCCCGGCATCGACGTCGTCAGTCTCATCGAGTACTGACCCTCATGGAGCGGACCGCCGCGCTGCTTGGCATCCTCCTGGCTGCCGTCCCCGCGACCGGCATCGCGGCCGGCGCCGATCCCTCCGACCTGGACCGGATCATCGACAAGGAGTACGCCTCTCTGGACGAGCTGTACCGCCATCTGCATGCCCATCCCGAGCTGTCGCTCCACGAGCGGGAAACGGCCCGGCGCGTCGCCGCGGAGCTGAAGGCGGCCGGGTTCGAGGTCACCCCGGGAGTGGGCGGGAACGGCGTCGTCGCCGTGCGGCGCGGCGGCCCGGGCCCGACCGTGATGTGGCGCTCCGACCTGGACGCGCTCCCCGTCAAGGAGGAGACCGGCCTGCCGTACGCCAGCGCGGTCGTGACGACGGACGATGGCGGACGCCCGGTTCCCGTGATGCACGCCTGCGGGCATGATCTCCACATGACCACGATCGTCGGGCTGGCGCGCGGGCTGGCGGCCCTGTCGAGTCGGTGGTCGGGCACCGTGGTCCTGATCGGCCAGCCGGCCGAGGAAAGGGTCCAGGGAGCCGAGGCCATGATCAAGGACGGCCTGCTGACGCGCTTCCCGCGTCCCGACGCCGTCCTCGCGATGCACGTCAAGGCCGACCTGCCGTCCGGCGTCGTGGGGTACCGTGCCGGACCGGCCTTCGCCAACGTGGACAGCGTGGACATCCGGGTGCACGGCCGGGGAGGGCACGGCTCGGCGCCGCACACCACGGTGGATCCGGTCGTCATGGCGGCGCGCGTCGTCCTGGCCCTGCAGACGATCGTGTCCCGGGAAATCGATCCGATCGAATCGGCGGTCATCACGGTCGGGTCGATCCACGGCGGGACGAAGCACAACATCATCCCCGACACGGTCGACCTGCAGCTCACCGTGCGTTCGTACAGCGACGGCACGCGCGCCCGGCTCCTGGAGGGGATCAGGCGCAACGTCCAGGCGGAGGCCGCCGCCGCCGGGGCCCCGCGGCCGCCCGAGGTGACGGTCGGCGAGAGCACCCCGGCGACGGTGAACGATCCCGGGCTGGTGCGCCGCACGGTCGAGGCCCTGAAGCGCGCCCTCGGGAGCGATCGTGTCGTGGAGGTGCCCCCGATCATGGGGTCGGAGGATTTCACCTACTACGGGCGGGAAGGGATTCCCGCCTTCATGTTCAACCTCGGGACGACCGCCCCGGCGCGGATCGAGGAAAGCCGCCGCCCGGGCGGGAGCCCGCTCCCATCCCTGCATTCCTCGCAGTATGCCCCCGAGCGCGAGGCGGCGATCCGGGGGGGAGTGCGCGCCGCGCTCGTTGCGGTCATGGAACTCCTGCAGCCGCGCTGATCCCGCTCGCGAAGTGTAGGGACGGATCGCCTAAGGCGGCAGGACGCCGGCGCCTCCGGGGCTGCGCCTGTCGGCCGCCGCCTCGAGACGGCCGTCCGGGAGCCGGCGGACGGCGGCCACCTCGCCCAGGCCATCCGTCGTGCGCACGCGGTGGCCGCGGTCCTGCAGCTCGGCCAGGACCCCGGGGCCGAGCGCATCCTGCTCGGCGACGATCTCGTCGGGGAGCCACTGATGATGGATCCGGGGCCGATCGACGGCCTGCTGCAGCGAGTCTCCGGAGAGGATCAGGCGCAGAAGAACCTGTAAGGACACGGTGGGAATGCGCGATCCGCCGCGCGACCCCAGGGCGATCGCCTCCCCCCGGCGCCAGGCCACCACGGGGCTCATCGACGAGAGCATGCGCGCCCCCGGCCGCACGGCGTTCGCGTCTCCCTGGATCAGGCCGAAGAGGTTCGGGTGCCCCGGAGCGGTCCCGAAGTCGTCCATCTCGTCGTTCAGGAAGAAGCCGGCGCCCGGCACGTAGAGGCCGCAGCCGAACCATTCGTTGAGAGTGGTCGTGAGGCTCACGATCATCCCGGAACCGTCGGCGACGGAGAGGTGGGTCGTGGCCGCCGGCTTCATGGCGGACACGCCCTCCGGCAGGGCCTCCCCGGGCCAGGGGTACACCTCGAGGGACGGTGTGGCTCTCAGGCGATCGATCCCGGCCACCCGTGACGAGATCCAACCGGCGGCCAGGAGCTCCGTGGCCCCGGCGTGCGTGTGGGCCGGGTCGCCCAGGAGGAAGCGATCGGCGTAGGCGCGCCGCCAGGTCTCGACGAGGAGATGATCGCCGTCGGCGCCGTTCTCGGGCAATAAGTCAAAGCGCAGCCGCTCGAGAATCGCCACGCTCTGCGCCAGGATGAGGCCCCCGGAGGACGGCAGCGGCATCGAAGCAACTTCCCACCCGAAGGCGCGAAAGCGGAGGGGCTCGCGCCATTCGGGGCGGTATTCCCGGAGGTCCGCGGCCGTGAGGATTCCGCCGTGCGCCTTCGAAGCCCGCACCAGAGCGGCGGCCGGTCCTCCCTCCATGATCGCACCCGGCCCGCGCCCGCCGTAGGCCTCGAGAGTCGCGGCCAGATCCGGCAGGCGCAGCAGGGTTCCGGCGGCGAGCGGCCTGCCGTCCGGCAGCCAGACCGCCGCCGTCTCGGGGAAGCGCGCCAGGGTCTCCCGGTACCACTCGATCGCTTCCTGCAGCCGGGCGGTCACCCTGAATCCGTCCCTGGCCAGCTCCAGTGCCGGGGCGACGACGTCCGGCCAGGCGAGCCTTCCGCGGCGCCGGTGCAGCTCGTGGAGCCCCGCGGGGGAGCCCGGGACGCCGGCCGCAAGAGGCCCGATCAGCGAGGCGCCGGGGAGAGGGTCTCCCTCACGATCGAGGTACATCGACAGGGTGGCGGCCGCCGGCGCGACCTCCCGGAAGTCGAGGGCCTCGATCCGGTCACCCGATTTGACGACGGCGAAGCCGCCGCCTCCGAGGTTGCCCGCCTGAGGATGCACGACTACGAGGGCGAGCGCCACCGCCACCGCCGCGTCGACGGCGTTCCCTCCGGCGCGCAGCACCCGGAGCCCGGCGGCGGTGGCCTCCGGCTCGGCCGACGCGACCGCGCCGCCGGATCCGGCCCGCGGTGCCGGCTGGAGCGCCGGGGGCGCCGTCCCGGCACAGCCGGCGGTCACCAGCGTCAAGGCCAGCGTCCCTGCGAGGCCGGTTCGAAGCCTCCGACCCACGTAGCCTCCTTACGAAGCGACCGGCAAGTCTCGCACATCTCCCGTCCCGCCCGCCACACATCGGGCGAGCGACCGGCCTGTGCCGCGGGCCGGCGGCGGCGTTCGCCTTGACGGGGATCGGCGCGGGGCGGTAAAGTGAGGCCTCTTGACGGGCCTGTAGCTCAGGTGGATAGAGCACCGGATTCCTAATCCGGGTGCCGCGTGTTCAAGTCACGCCAGGCCCACCATGCATGAGGACGGACGGGGCGGAGATCATGAAAAAGTACGAGCGGCACCTGATCAAGCGTGACGAGCTGGTGACGGTGTTCGAGAAGTCGAGCCTCTACATCGAGCAACACGCCCGGAAGATCGCTCTTCTCGGAGGTGGCGTGGCCCTCCTGGCGATTGGCGGATTCGCCCTGCGCTCCTCCATGGCGGCCCGGGAGGAAAGAGCCTCGTTCCTGCTGGCGCAGATTGTCGAGGCGCACCGCGCCCCGGTGGCGGCCTCCCTGGAGTCGCTGCAGCAGGCGGCGCCCGGAACGAAGACGTACACCACCGAGGAGGAAAGGGACCGGAAGGTCCTGGAGCTGGTGGACGAGTTGCTGTCGCAGTATGCCTCGTCGCCCTCGGCCCCCAAGGCGCTGTATTACAAGGGACTCGCCCTCTCGGGGTTGAAGAAGCCGGAGGAAGCGGCGCAGGTGCTGCAGGATCTCGTGACCCGCCACCCCGGCGACTTCCTGGCGCCCATGGCCCGCTACCAGCTCGGCCGGCTGCGCGAGCAGGAGGGGAACGCCTCCGAGGCTCTCATCCAATACCAGGCCCTGGCGGAGGACGCGCAGGGTTTCTTCCCGAAGGAGGAAGGCCTGATGGGCGTGGCGCGCTGCCAGGAGGCCCTGGGCCGCAAGGACGAGGCGATCCGAACCTACCGCAAGATTGTCAGCGATTTCCCGGAATCCGACTACCAGTTCGAGGCGCGCCAGAAGATCGAAGAGCTCTCCTGATCCGATGCGCCGCTACGTGAACATGGCGAAAAGCGGAAAAATGGCCAGCGCCCGCCGCGTGCCACCCGCCGTGCGACGTCCGGCCGCGACGGTCTCGGACTCCGGGAGGCGGGGACGAAAGAGCGCCGGACCGCCCGGTGCGGGGAAGCGCGGGCGCTGAGGCCGCGCGCCCGCGCCGGGCGCGCGTCTGCGGCCGGCCGTGCCTCGTCTCAGAAGGGGATGTCGTCGTCCGGCGACGGGCCGGCTTCGTCGCCGGCCGCGTCGGCAGGGGGCGCGGCGGCGTTCATGCGATTCTCGCCAGGCTCCGCCCGTCCCATCATGATCACGCGCTGGGCCTTGATCTCGGTGGTCGTCCGCTTGTTCCCCTCACGGTCGTCCCACTGCCGGGTCTGGATCGATCCCTCAATGTAGACCTGTTTTCCCTTGGAGAGGTGCTCGCGCGCGATTTCGGCCTGCTTGCCCCACACCACGATACGGTGCCACTCCGTCCGCTCCTGGCGCTCGCCGCTCTTGTCGTTCCAGACCTCGTTCGTGGCCAGGGTGAAATTGGCCACCGCGGTGCCGTTCTGGGTGTAGCGAACCTCCGGATCCCGGCCGAGGTTGCCGATCAGAATCACCTTGTTGATGCTCGCCATGACCGCCCCCTTTGTCGTCGCCGACGGGCTCTCGCGCGATAGCCTATCACAACCACGGCGCCCCAACGGTTGCAAGGCCCGCGCGCGGCACGTAGAATCCCCCCGCCCCGGGCGCCCCGGGGCCGCCGGGAGGACGATGGACAAGGAGCGCGGTCTGATCCGCGCGGCCGGCTCGATGAGCGTCATGACGGCGCTCAGCCGGATCGCAGGTTATTTCCGCGACAACCTGCAGGCGACCATTCTCGGCGCCGCCAACTCGTCCGACGCTTTCGTCATCGCCTACCGCATCCCGAACATGCTGCGCAGGCTGGTGGGAGAGGGTGCGCTGACCTCGGCATTCGTCCCGACCTTTGCGCGCTATCTCAAGGGAGACGACCGGGGCGCGCTGTGGCGGTTCGCGGCGTCGGTGCTCTACGCCACGGCCGCGGTGCTGGCGGTCATCACGGCGCTCGGGATCGCCCTGTCGCCCTGGCTCGTGCGTCTTCTTGCCTGGGGCTTTTCGGCGTCTCCCGAGAAGATGGCCCTGACGGTCTCCCTCAACCGTCTGATGTTCCCGTATATCTTTTTCATCGCGCTGGCGGCCCTGGTGGGGGGCATCCTGAACGCCTTCGACGTCTTTGCCCTCCCCGCCTTCACGCCGGTGCTCTTGAATCTCTCGATCATCACCGCCGCGTGGCTGCTGCGGGAGCGGTTCAGCGACCCCGCGTACGGTTTTGCCATCGGGGTCATCGTGGGCGGCTTCCTGCAGATCGCGGTCCAGATTCCCGCCCTGCGGCGGCAGGGGATGAGCCTGCGTCCCCCGGCCGGCTTCGACATGGCGGGGCTCAAGGAGATCGGGCGGCTGATTCTGCCGCGCGTGTTCGGGGTCGGGATCATCCAGGTGAACCTGGTGATCGATTCACAGTTTGCCGCGTCGCTGCAAAGCGGCAGCGTCTCGTTCCTGTATTACGCCAACCGGGTGACCGAGCTGACGCTGGGGATTTTCGCCATCAGCCTGTCGACCGTCATCCTTCCCACCCTGTCGCGCGCCACTGCGGATCAGGACGGCGAGCGGGTGCGCTCCGTGCTGTCCACGGCCATGCGTCTCTTGATGTTCATCAGCATCCCGGCCACGCTTGGCCTCATCGTCCTGCGCGTGCCGATCATCCAGGTGCTGTTCGAGCGCGGCCGCTTCACGCACGCCGACACGCACCTCACGGCCGGCGCCCTGGGGTACTACGCCATCGGACTGCTGCCCTACGCTGCGGTCAGCGTGCTGGCGACGGCCTTTTACGCGCACCGTGACACGCGCACTCCCGTGAAGATCGGCCTGTTGACGTTCGTCCTCCACCTGGCGATGAACTTCGCGCTGATCGGACCGATGAGGCACGGCGGCATCGCCCTCTCCACGGCGCTCTCGGCGCTCGCCGACGGAGTGCTCCTCGCCTGGATGCTGCGCCGGCGCGCCGGAGACTTCCTGGACAGGGCGGTGGTGCGGGCGGCCTGGCACACCCTCCTGGCCGGGTCGGCGATGACGGCCGCGCTCCTGCTCGCCCTGAGGTCCGTGGATGTCGTTGCCCTGCATGGGATCACGGCCAGGGCGCTGGCGCTCGGAGGGTTGATCTCGGGAGGCGGCGCCGTCTACTTCCTGGCGCTGATACTCCTCGGGAGCCAGGAAGTGAGGCTTCTGACCTCGGTTTGGAGGCCCTCGCGATGAAGGGAGTGGTCCAGAGGGTGTCCCGCGCCGAGGTGCGGGTCCGGGGCGAGCCGATCGGCCGCATCGGGCGCGGCCTCCTGGTGCTGATAGGGATGGAGAAGGGCGACGGCGCGCGCGAGCTTGACTGGTTTTCCGACAAAGTGATACATATGCGCATCTTCGAAGACAGCGCCGGAAAGATGAACCGCTCCGCCCTGGAGACCAAGGCCGAGATCCTCGTGGTGTCGCAGTTCACGCTTGCCGGCGACCTGAGTCGCGGCCGCCGTCCCGGATTCGAGCGCGCCGCCCCGCCCGAAGAGGCCGAGCCGCTCTACGTCGCGTTCGTGGAGAAGCTGCAGCAGTACCCGCTGAAGATCGCCACGGGCCGCTTCCGCGAGTTCATGGAGGTCGAGCTGGTGAACGACGGGCCGGTGACGCTGATTCTCGAAAACAGGCCATGATGAAGAGCGGTCCTCTCATCGAGGACTTCCTGCGCTATCTCACCGTCGAGCGCGGACTGGCCCGGAACTCGGTCCTGGCGTACGGCCAGGACCTGGCGAAGTTCGCCCGCTATCTGAACGTCAAGGCGCGCAACGCCCGCCAGATTCGACAGGGAGAGATCGACGAGTTCGCGCGCCGGCTGTCGCGGGAGGGGCTGGCCGCCAGGTCGATCGCCCGCGCCCTGAACGCCGTGCGCATGTTCTACCGCTTCCTGGTGGCGGAAAAGGTCGTGACCGACGACCCCACGGCACAGGTCCGATCGCCCCGCACCCACAAATCGCTGCCGCGCTACCTGACCCTCGAAGAGGTGGACCACCTGCTCGGTGCGCCGGACTTGCAGAGCCCCCTGGGGCTGCGCGACGCGGCGATGGTCGAGCTGATCTATGCCACCGGGCTGCGCGTCTCCGAGCTGGTGTCCCTGCGCCTGCGGGACATCAACATGGAGGCCGGTTACCTCCGCTGCGCCGGCAAGGGAGGCAAGGAGCGCCTGGTGCCGCTGGGCCGCCAGGCCGCCCAGAGGCTGCGGGCCTACCTCGAGCGGGCGCGGCCGGCGATCCTGTCGGGCGGCACAGCGCACCCGGCGCTGTTTCTCAACAGCCGTGGGCGGGGCATGAGCCGGCAGGGGTTCTGGAAAATCCTCAAGAAGTGCGGCCGGGCCGTGGGACTGCGCGGCAAGCTCAGCCCGCATGTGCTGCGCCACTCCTTCGCGACCCATCTCCTGGAGCGCGGGGCGGACCTGCGCTCCGTCCAGATGATGCTCGGACACGCGGACATCTCCACGACCCAGATCTACACCCACATCAACCGCGAGCGCCTGCGCAAGATCTACAAGGATTTCCACCCGCGGGCCTGAGGGAGCGGTGCCCTCCCCGAGAAGCTGAAGGGAATCCGCCTTCCGGCCTGAGACATCCGCAGTTTCGAGTGCCGGGCCAGACCGGGCTGCCGCGGCGTGGCTCATGCTCACACGCGCAGGAGCCGCGGCGTCCATCTGTCGCGCATGGCGCGGCTCGAAATCGCCACGTCGCGGCGGCCCGGTCTGGCTCTCCACGCACTTCCGGAGATCTCTCCGCGCACGGGTCCGAGGG
>JACOUZ010000165.1 GCA_016177515.1 Acidobacteriota bacterium | reverse complement strand
GGGTCATCAGCTTGACGTAGGGCGTCTCGCCGCACCCGGTGCAGGCGCCCGAATACTCGAACAGCGGCTCGAGGAGCTGCGACCCCTTGACGGTGTCGGTGTGCACCGCGATCCGGTCCGCTTCCGGCAGGCCGAGGAAGAAGTCGAGGTTGGCGCGCTCCGGCTCGCGCAGGGGGGGCTGCGGCACCATGTTGATCGCCTTCAGGCGCGTCTCCGTCTTGTTGTGCGCCGGGCAGACCTCGACGCAGATGCCGCAGCCGGTGCAGTCCTCCACCGCGACCTGGACGGTGTACTTCGTCCCGGCCGGGAACTCCGTCCCTTTCCAGTCCAGGCTCTTGAAGGTCTCCGGGGCCCCCCGGAGCGCCGTGTCGGGATAGGCCTTGACCCGGATGGCGGTGTGCGGGCAGACGAGGGCGCACTTGTTGCACTCGATGCACCAGGCGGGGTCCCAGGCAGGGACCTCCAGGGCGATGTTGCGCTTCTCCCAGCGCGCCGTGCCGGCCGGGAAGGTGCCGTCCACCGGCAGGGCGCTGACCGGCAGCAGGTCGCCGCGGCCGGCGATGATCTCGCCGAGGACGCGCCGCACGAAATCCGGGGCGGCCGCGGGGACCGGGTCGCGCCGCGGGGCGGCCGCGCCCATGGCCCCCGCCGTCACCGGCACCTCGTGCAGGTGCTCCAGCGAAGCGTCCACGGCGGCCAGGTTCATCGCCACGAGCTGCTCGCTCTTGCGCCCGTAGGTCTTGCGGATCGAGTCCTTGATCGCCGCGAGGGCTTCCTCGAGCGGCAGCACCCGCGAGAGCGCGAAGAAGCAGGTCTGCATGATCGTGTTGATCAGCCGCCCGAGCCCCGCCTCCTGCGCCACGCGGTACGCGTCGATGGCGAACACCCGGATGCGCCGGTCGAGGATCGTCTGCCGTGCTTCGCGCGGCAGCCGCTCCCAGACCGCCGGGGGCGGCGCCTTGGTGTTCAGCAGGAACACGGCCCCGGGGCGCGCCACGGACAGGACGTCAAGGGTCTCCAGGAACGGTTCCTGGTGGCAGGCGACGAAGTCGGCGGCTTCGATCAGGTAGGTGGAGCGGATCGGGCGGGGCCCGAAGCGCAGGTGCGACACGGTGGTCGAGCCCGCTTTCTTGGAATCGTAGACGAAGTAGCCCTGGGCATTGAGGCCGGTGTTCTCGGCGATGATTTTGATCGTGTTCTTGTTGGCGCCGACCGTCCCGTCCGACCCGAGCCCGTAGAACACCGCGCGCACCGTGCCGGGCGGCTCGGTGGTGAAGGAGCGGTCCCAGGCCAGGGAGGTCCCGCCGACGTCGTCCACGATGCCGATGGTGAAATGGTTTTTCGGGCGCTCCTTCCCGAGCTCGGCGAAGACCGCCGCCGCCATGCCGGGGGTGAACTCCTTGGAGGCCAGCCCGAAGCGCCCCCCGATGACGCACGGCGGCGCGGCGGCCGCGCCGACAGGACGCGCCGCGGCGCCAGGCCGGCCCCCGCCGGCCTCGGCCAGCGCCGCCACCACGTCGAGGTACAAGGGATCGCCGGGGCTCCCCGGCTCCTTCGTCCTGTCGAGCACCGCGATCGACCGGACGGCCGGGGGCAGCGCGGCGAGGAAGTGGCCCGCCGAGAATGGCCGGTACAGGCGGACTTTGATCATTCCGACCCGTTCGCCGCGGCGGTTCAGCTCCTCGACCGTCTCCTCCACCGCCCCGGCGCCCGATCCCATCACCACGATGACCCTTTCGGCCTCCGGGCTTCCGGCGTAGTCGAACAGCCGGTAGGCGCGGCCGGTGCGCGCCGCCAGGCGGTCCATCGCCTCCTGCACGATGCCCGGGCAGGCGGCGTAGAACGGGTTGGCGGCCTCGCGCGCCTGGAAGAAGACGTCCGGGTTCTGCGCCGTCCCCCGGACGTCGGGGCGGTCGGGCGACAGGCCGCGCTCCCGATGGGCCCGGACCCGGGACTCGTCGATCAGGGCGCGCAGGTCGTCATCGGACAGGGTCTCGATCTTCTGGATCTCGTGCGACGTCCTGAAGCCGTCGAAGAAGTGCAGGAACGGCACCCGCGATCCGAGCGTCGCCGCGTGGGCGACCAGAGCCAGGTCCATCGCCTCCTGGACCGAGGAGGAGGCCAGAAGCGCGAACCCGGCGCCGCGCACCGCCATCACGTCGCTGTGATCGCCGAAGATCGACAGGGCGTGCGTCGCCAGCGTGCGCGCCGCCACGTGAATGACGGCCGGCGTGAGCTCCCCGGCGATCTTGTACATGTTCGGGATCATCAACAGGAGGCCCTGCGACGAGGTGAAGGTTGTGGCGAGCGAGCCGGCGGTGAGAGCGCCGTGCAGGGCGCCGGCGGCCCCTCCCTCGCTCTGCATCTCGACCACCGTGGGGACCTGGCCCCACAGATTCGGCCGGCCGGATGCCGCCCAGGAATCGGCCTGCTCTCCCATCGGTGACGAGGGGGTGATCGGGTAGATGGCGATCACCTCGCTCAAGGCGTAGGCCACTCTCGCCGCCGCCTCGTTGCCGTCGAGCGCCTGGTGCCTTTTGGTCATGGTCCCCCCGAATAGGCCCGCCCTCATGCAGAGCAAGGCCCGTGCCACCCGGGACATCCCCAGTAAGCGTGGGGGGCCACACCGGGAATCAATCCGGCCACTGGCTTGAAGCCCATTCCGGCCTCCCGTTCCTCACAACGCAGCGTGGAATTGAGGGATTCCCGGGTGCGGGGACGGCCCCGCAATGCGGTGCCGTCCCAGAGGCTCAGGAGGTGGAGACGCGGAAGTCGGAGAGGCCGCTGATGTTGACCGTGTAGGGGCGTTCGCTCAGGTACCCCACGTCCCGGAGCGCCCCCAGGGCGCGCCCCGCCCGTGTCTCGGTCCAGCCGAGCTCGCGGGCCAGGTCCGGAGCGGTCAGGCTCCGCCAGGGGCGCGTGTAGGCCGCACGGGCCACGTGCAGGATGTCCCTCTCGAGCGCTCCGGGGAACGATCCATCGGTCGCCGCCGACACGGAGCTGAGGGCCAGCGCCAGGCAGCAGCGGGCGATCCCGTAGTCCGGGCTTTCCACGATGAGGTCGTAGCGGCCCCTGGCCCCACGGTGGGCCGCCGTGATGCCGCTGCAGCGCTTCTGGTCGGTGACGGTACACTGAAAATCGATCATCACGTGCTCGATCAGGTGCATCAGGGCCAGCGCGCCGTCGAAGGGCTGCCCGGGCCTCGGATGCTCCCGCCCGCCCGCGGCGGCGGAGTTCCGTCCGTTTCCGGGCACGACGTGGTAAGCCTCGGGGCCCCGGCACTGGTGCCTCCTGAAGCTGGGCGAAAAGGCGAGGAGCGCCCTCTCGCAGCGCGCCACGGCCGAGGCCGGGTCCGGATCGTCCCAGCGGATGTCGAGCGTGGCGCGCAGGAGCAGGCTGTCAGCGGCTATCTTGTGATTCAGGCGCGAAGCCGGCGGGAAGGCCCCGTACTCGATCTTGACTATCTTGATGTCCGGCTGGATCGCCATGGGGGTCGGGGGTCCCCGGCGGGAGGCTACTTTTCCTCGAACCTCCCCTCCTCCTTGTCCAGGGTGCCCTGTAGCACGACGCGATATTCGCCCGTCTCCGTGTTG
>JACOUZ010000182.1 GCA_016177515.1 Acidobacteriota bacterium | reverse complement strand
GGCCTGTACTACATCCACGACAGCATCTCGTGGTTCGTCCGCATCCAGCCGCCCCTCACGATCGAGCGCCCCCTCTTCGAGCAGGGGATGGACATCCTCGACGAGGCGATCGCCGCGGTGAACGGGGCCCGCTAGCGATCTGCGGCGGCGCCCTGCGCGATGGTCATCAGCCACAAGGACGCGCCGCCGTTGCTGCGGCAGTAGGCCAGGAAGCGGTCGTCGGGCGAGAGCGTCGGCTCCTCGATGAACAGACCCGACTCCGGGAAGTCCGTGATTGGCTGCAGCGCTCCACCGCTCGCCGGGAAGCGATAGATGTTGCGGTGGCTCGGCTGCACGTAAATCCAGCGGCCGTCGGAGGAGAAGCTCACGTGCCGCATCCTCTCGTCACCCTGTGTCAGGACCTCCTCCTTGCCGCCCCCGGCCGGCATCCTGCGGACCTGAAGCGATCCCCCCGCGTTGGACACAAAGACGATGAAATGGCCGTCCGGAGACCATCGCGGCTCGTACTTGTCGCCGGGCGAGGAACTCAGCTGTCTGGATTTCCGGCTGCCCAAATCGAAGGCGAAGACCTGGCGGGTGCCGTCGACGGCACCCTCATACAGGATCGAGCGGCCATCGCGTGAAAACGCGCCGACGTCCATCCCCAATATCGTCGGCATCAGCTCTTCCGCCTGACTGCCGTCGGCCGCGGCCAGCCAGAGCGATTGTTCCCCACCCGGTCGAAACCGGATCAGTGCGATGCTCCGTCCGTCTGGCGACCACTGAGGCACATTGGCGCCGAGGTCCTCTCCGGGAAGCTGCAACCGGTTCTGTCGAGCCGTCTCGAGGTCGAGAATCCAGATGTTCATCGGGCCGAGGCGGTCGCTCGTGAAGGCGATGCGCCGCCCGTCCGGAGAGAACGCAGGATAGCGATCGATCACCTGGCCGCGGCTCAGGATCTGCTCGGGCCCGGCGGGAGCCCCGCCGCCTGGTTTCAGTGGCAGGATCGTGAGGTTGAGCGACCCTTCGAGCTCCGAGACCACCAGACGGCGGCCATCCTTCGAGACGTCCAGGTTTCTGAGGACGCCGGTCATCCAGCTCAGGGTTCGCGCCTCTCCCCGCAGCTCCCCCTTCGCCTCGTCGATCTTGACCGACATCAGGCGCGTTCCGCCTTCCAGGCCGCGGCTGAGGTAGTAGAGGCGGCGACCCGAGGCCTCCCACACGTGGCTGGTCGCCGCCACGGTCAATCGACGGGGCCGGCCCCCGGCCGCCGGCATCAACCACATTTCGCTGAACGGAGTCTCGAAGCTCAGCCAGGTGCCGCCCGGGGAATACTGAACCCGCACGATCTCCCAGGTGGAGGCGTCACTCGAGAGAACAGTCCTGGGCGTGCCTCCGTCCGGACCGATCTCCAGGATCGCGCGGTGGTTCTCGGGTCCGCTCACGTAGGCGATTCCCTGGGCGTCGGGCCGCCAGGCGGGGAAGTTCGCGTCCCGCGCCAGGCGACGAGCCTGTCCGCCGAGCGCCGGGACCGCCCACAGGTCGCCGCCGAATGTCCGGAACTCGAGTCCGAAGGTCGCGCCGATCTGGATCATCCCCGTGCGCGATGAGCGGGTCGAGACGAATGCGATCTGGTTGCCGTCGGGCGAAAACGACGGCTGGAAATCCTGCGCGGGGTCGGCCGTGATGTTGACCTCCTGACCTCCATCGACCCGGCGGACGTAGATGTCAAAGTTCCCATCGCGGTTGGACACGAAGGCGAGCGTCGTGCCGTCGGGCGACCAGGTCGGCCACTCGGAGATCCCGGGGTCGTGGGTCAGGCGGGCCACCTCCACCAGGTTCGGGCCGTCTCCCGCTCCCGGGACGGCTGGGGTGAGCGCCGCCCGCCGGCCGACCAGGGCTCCGGCGAGCGCGAACGACAACGCCAGGACACCGAGGCCCCCCGCCACCTGCCACTTTGGACGGGCCGCCGGTCCCGGACTCATCGCGCCGGCAGCGCCGCGCGGTGCCGCGAGAATCTCCCCGATCTCGATCCGGGCATCGCCTATGTCGCGCAGCCGATTCCGGGCATCCTTCTGAAGGCAGCGCCGCAGGAGGTCGACGGCCCTCCCCGGCACGGATGCCGGCAGCGCCTTCCAGTCGGGGTCGCGCTCGAGGATCCGGGCAAGGCAGTCGGAGACCGTCTCGCCGGAGAATGTCTGCCGGCCGGTGAGCGCCTCGTACAGCACGCACCCGAATGACCAGATGTCGGTCCTCTTGTCGAGCGGCTTGCCGCGCGCCTGCTCCGGGCTCATGTAGGCCGCCGTGCCCAGGATGACGTCGGCGCGGGTGTGGTCGGACGTGACCGTCGGCGAGTCGAGCGGATCGGATCCCCGCCGTTCGGCCTCGGACCCTTTGGCCAGGCCGAAATCGAGGACTTTGACCTTCCCTTCCGGCGCGACCTTGATGTTGGCCGGCTTGAGGTCGCGGTGGATGATCCCCCTGTCGTGCGCCGCTTCCAGTCCCTCCGCGACCTGGCGCGCCATGCCCAGCGCTTCCTGGAGCGACAGCGGGCCCCTGGCCAGCCGCTCGGCCAGCGTCGCTCCCGGGACCAGCTCGAGGACGAGAAAGCGGACCCCGCCGTCCTGCTCCAGGCCGTGGATGGCGGCGATGTTCGGGTGGTTCAGAGACGCCAGCATCTTCGCCTCGCGCTCGAAGCGCGCGAGTCGCTCGGGATCGTGGGCGAACGTGTCGGGCAGGATCTTGACGGCGACGTGCCGGTTCAGCCTGGTATCGAGGGCGCGATAAACGAGACCCATCCCCCCCTCGCCGATTTTCTCCGCGAGTCGGTAATGGGACAGCATCGCTCCGGGCTGGACGGCCATCGCGCCGGGAGTTTACACCACGGCGAGGTCGTCGCCTCGCTGTTCAGCGCCAGGAGGAGGGATGCTCCTTCCAGGGATGCTGGAAGACGCCCTCGATCTTCGGGTCGTTGGGGGCGAACCCGGTGCGCTCGCAAAGGAGCCGCCGCAGCTCCCGCTGCACCTCCCTGGGAGGGGGCTCGATCGGGTGGGTGTCGAGCAGGTGCCGCATTCTGTCGCGCGCCAGCTGCACCTCGTCCTTGCCGCGGCGCTTCCAGTCGCCGTAGGTGCCGCGGAAGGAGATCTTCGGCCAGTAGCCCTGGCCCGACTTCAGGAACTCGCGCGTGTACGGCTGCCCGAGGTGGTGGTTGGGAGAGTGGCCGACCGCGTGGATCGACTCGACCATCAGCTTCTCGCGCGTCAGCTCCATGCCGTTGCGCACGAACGTCAGCACGTTGCAGATCTCCTCGTCGATCACCATCTGCGGGAACGACAGGGTGTTGCCGTCCTCCAGGATGCCGATGCCGACGAGCAGATCGCAGCCCGACAGCGCCGCGGTCATCCCGGTCGCCATGTTCTCGTAGGCGCACTGGATGCCGGGGACCTTGGCGTCGGAGCAGATGCCGCCGGCCATGTACGGCACGCCGTAGAACGCGGTCATCTGCGCGAACGGCAGATTGAGCAGGATGCCCTCGGGCGAGGCGGTCGAGGCGAGGCCGGTCTTCATGTCGAGCGTCTCCGGACCCGCGGGGTAGATCATCGGCAGCCCCGGCTGCACCAGCTGGTACAGGACCAGCCCGCTCAGGAACTCGACGTTGGTCTGCAGGAGGGTCCCGGCCACGGTGATCGGCGCCGTCGCCCCCTGCAGCGGCATCGGCCAGAAGACGATCGGCACCCACTCCTTCGCCAGCGCGATGCAGGCCTCGGTCATCATGTCGTCGTGCTTGAGGGGAGACACCGGGCAGGTGACCATCGAGAAGTAGGGACGGTCGCGCTGCTTGCGCCGGTCGCCATAGACCGCGTCGAGCATCGCCAGCAGGTACGGCACGTCGTCGGGATCCTGCACCCCCCCCACCATCTGGAAGTGCTTCGACGACCACATGAACGTGGACGCCATCTCGAACAGCGCCCGGAAGTCGGTCGAGGCGTCGGTCGGGAAGACGGTGGACCAGATGACCTTGATCGGCGCCAGCGCGTCGGCCAGAAGCGTGCTCAGCGCCAGGTCGTGCAGCGTCGAGGTGCGGCGATCCCCCGACTTCTCGTCGATGGTGAACGACGCCTGCCCGTCGGTCATGTGGTGCATCTGCTCGCCGTCGATGACGGCGTCGTTCTTTCCGTCGCGCGACGCGAGCACGAACTTGCGCGGCACGGTCTTCATGCAGCGCTCGACCAGGTCGGGCTTCACCCAGGCGACGCCGCGGTCGCGATCGACTCTCTGCCCGTTGGCCTCCATGATGTCGAGCGCCTTCTTGTTCTCGTAGAGGACGCCGGTCTGCTCCAGGATCTCGAGCGAGGCCTCGTGGACCAGGCGGACGTCTTTCTCGGCCAGCATCGTGACCTTGGGGCGCACGTTCATCGGGTGACCACCTCGCGAAACGGGCCGCTCGTGTATGCCGAGATCTTGTCACGGCGCGGATTTGCGGGTCAATCCTTTTCCGGCATTTATTCCGCCAATCGCATGTCGTAACGGCAACCGTTCGCCCGCGTGGATGCCGTAACGGCTTGAGATCCCACGATCCGCAACCGCGGTGCCGCGGGCGGACGGTCGTCCTTGATTTGCGCCGCCGCGCGCTCCTAAGATGGCGCGCCCGGAAGGAGACACACGTGATCGAGTACCTGTCACCGCGCGAGCGCGGCGATCTGCGGCAGGCCGAGGGAAGGGGCGCCGCCTGGGCGCGCGTCGTCGGCTGCTTTCTCGACGGTGCCCGGCTGCTGCTCGGATGGGACCTGGCATTGACCGAGGACGAGATCGCCCGTCTCGCCGGCATCCCCCCGGCCGACGCGCGCGCGGCGACCGAAGCGGCCTCGCGCTGGTTGGTCGCGCGGAAGCTGCACCTGCTCGGCTGGCAGGAGGAGGACGGCGGCCGGCGCCACTTCATGGCGGTCGGCTGAGGGCGCAAGGACTGGCTGATCAGCCACGACCCGGCAGGCTGCCGGGCGCGCCTGGAGGAGATGGCGAGGGACGAGAGACGGGCCTGAAGGGGAAGGGGAGAAGGAGTTATGGCTGGCAGGAAGCGGATCGTCGTCATCGGGGCGGGGCACAACGGTCTCATAGCGGCGAACCTCCTGGCCGAGGGCGGACACGAGGTCACGGTCCTCGAGGCGCGGCCGATCGTCGGCGGCGCCTGCGTGACGGAGGAGCTGTTCCCCGGCTACAAGGTCTCCTCGACCTCCTACGTCAGCACGCTCCTGCTGCCGCAGGCGGTGAAGCGCTTCGACCTGCCGCGGCACGGCTACAAAGTGATCCGGCAGGACCCCGCGTTCTTCGTCCCGTATCCCGACGGCCGCACCCTCACCCTGCACGGCGACGACCGCGACGTGCAGGAAATCGCCAAATTCTCCCGCCGGGACGCCGGCTGTTACCACGAGTTCCACGCCGTTCTCGAGCGGGTCGGGGCGTTCGTGAAGCCGCTCATCATGAAGCCGCCGCCGCGCCTCGACGGCAGGGGGCCGCGCAACCTGTGGGATCTCCTGCAGGTCGGGCTGGCGGCGCGCCGCATGTCGCCCTACGACGTACAGATGCTGATCCAGCTCTCGAGCCTCGGCATCGCCGACGTTCTCGATGCCTGGTTCGAGTCGGATGAGCTGAAGGCCTTCCTGTGCTCGCAGGCGGTCATCGGCGCCTACGGCGGCGTGCACCAGCCGGGGACCGCCTTCCTGCTGCTGCACGACGTGTTCGGCGGCGTGGACGGGGCGGCGGGGGTCTGGGGGGTCGTCGTCGGCGGGATGGGGGCGATCACCCAGGCGCTCGCCTCCGCGGCGCGCGAGCGGGGCGTCGCCATCAGGACCGGGGCGCGGGTCGAGGCGATCGAGCTGGATGACGCCGGGCGCGCCGCGGGTGTCCGCCTGTCAGGCGGAGACTTGCTGCGGGCCGACACCGTGGTCAGCAACGCCACCCCGCGCCGCACCTTCCTCGAGCTGCTGCCCGGCAGCGCGCTCCCGGTCCCTTTCGTGCGCCACATGGAAGGGTTCAAGGACCTTGGCGCCTCGCTCAAAGTCCACCTGGCGCTGTCCGAGCTGCCGGACTTTACCGCCCTGCCGGGGAAGGCGCCCGGCCCGCAGCACCGTGGCCTGCTCAATTTCTGCCCGACCGTCGACTTCATCGAGGAGGCGTGGGACGACTGCAAGCGCGGTTCCTTCTCGAGACACCCGACGATCGAGGGGTGCATCCACTCGGTCCTCGACCCGTCGTGCGCCCCGCCGGGGCGGCACATCCTGACCTGCTTCGTGCAGTACGGCCCGAGGCATCTCAAGGCCGGGACCTGGGAGGGCCTCAAGGAGACGGTCGCCGACCGCGTCGTCGCCGAGATCGCCCGCTACGCCCCCAACGTTCCGAAGGCTGTCCTGCACCGCCATGTCTACACGCCGGAGGATTTCGAGACCGTCTTCGGCCTGACGGGCGGCAACATCTACCACGGCGCCATGACGCCCGACCAGCTGTTCACCTTCCGCCCCGTCCCCGGCTTCGCCGACTACCGCACCCCGGTGAAGAACCTCTACCTGTGCGGCTCCGGCACCCACCCCGGCGGCGGCGTCTGGGGCGCCTGCGGCTGGAACGCCGCCCGCGAAATCCTGCTCGACATCGGCCGGGGCTGAGAGCGGGCGGCTCACACCACCCAGGAGGCCACGCTCACCTTCGCCGACAGCCGGTCGCTCAGCGTCTGGCACCATTGCCAGATCCCGTCGCCGGTCATCGCGGAGGTGACGATGACGCGTCCGGCGGGGTTGAGCGAGGCCAGCTCGGCGCGGACGGCGTCGAGATCGAAGGAGACGTAGGGAAGCAGGTCGACCTTGGTGATGAGGGTGAGAGCGGCGCGCGAGAAGATGCCGGGATACTTGAACGGCTTGTCGTCCCCTTCGGTCACGGACAGGAGAGCGACCTTGAGATCCTCCCCCAGGTCGTGCGTGGCCGGGCAGATCAGGCCGCCGACGTTTTCGATGAACAGGAGGTCGAGACCCTCGAAGCCGCCCGGGCTCAAGGCGGAGTTCACGAGCCGCGCGTCGAGATGGCACCCGCCGCCAGTGAGGATCTGGCGGGCGGGAATGCCGAGCGCGCGCAGCCTCTCGGCGTCCCGCTCGGTGCCGACGCCGCCGGTCAGCGCCCCGATGCGGTAGTCCTTTCCCACCGCCCTCACCGTCGCCTCGATCAGCGACGTCTTGCCCGAGCCGGGGGAGGAGATCAGATCGAGGACCAGCGTGCTCTGCTCGGAAAAGCGCTCGCGCAGCAGTGCGGCGATGCTGTCGTTCTCGCAATGGACTCGTTCGCTGACGTTGGCTTCCATCGTGGTCTTCATCGTCCTCACCCTCCCTCTGCCGCAGCCGCTCAAATCTTACGCAACGGGAATGCCGGGACCGGCCATGGGCACGAACGACACCCCTTCCTGCACCCGGGCTGCAGGGTCTGCGCGGCGCGGCCGCCGCCGTGAAAAATTTGCGGCCCGGGAAACGGGGCGCGCCCCGCCGGGACAGGTCCCCCCTAGGAGCCGGTCCGAATACTCGGACAGGCTCCTAGTGGGTGCGGACCTCCCGCGTGGACACCAGGCGCAGGGTGTCGGCGGCGAACACCTTGTCGTGGCGCGCGATGTCCGAAAGGCTGATCACGCCGGCAGCCTTGCCCGTCTGATCGACGATGAGGATGCGCGACTTGTGGTTCCTCGCCATCAGCCCCTCGACGACCCGCACGTCGTCACCGGGGTGGCAGGCGATGATCTCGCGGGTCATCACTTCGGCGATGGGCAGGTGCCCGGCATCCAACCCGCCGGCGCACACCCGGAGGGCGATGTCCCGGTCGGTGACAATTCCGACGACCCTGTCCTCCGGGCTCAGGACGGGCAGGAAACCGACGTTGGAGTCGCGCATCCTGAGCGCGGCGGTTTGCACGGTTTCGTCCTCTTTGCAGCAGATGACCGGCTTCTTCATGATGTCCTGGCAGCGCATGGCGTCCTCCCGGAGCGCAGGTGCGCTCCCGTTTCTCCAGGAAACGCTGCAAGGCGCGTGCCGGAGACCCGCGTCCTGGAAGCCCGTGCGCCGCAAGGCTCGTTTGAGGGCGGCCCGTCTCGGGAGGTCCGTGTCCGGGAGGCCGGAGGATGGTACGATCCCACCGGCGCGCCATCATTCCGAGGAGGTCCCCATGCTCAAACTCTACGCGTTCGACCGCTCGCCGTTCGGCTGGAAGGTGCGGGTCGTCCTGGCCGAGAAGAACGTCCCGTACGAGGTGATCGTTCCGGAGAACAAGAACGAGGACCCGGCCTTCGCGCGGCTGAACCCGATCCGCAAGACACCGGTCCTGGTGCTTCAAGACGGCCGCACCCTGTACGAATCCACCGTCATCAACGAGTACCTCGAGGAGGCATACCCGCAGCCGGCGATGCTGCCGAAGGACCCGTTCGAGCGCGCCCGCGTGCGCATGATCGAGGACACCTTCGACCAGTACGTCTATCCGGCGATCCGCGAGCTCGTCTCGTCGCAGTTCGACAGCCAGCCTCCCCTGCTGATTCGCAGGAAGGCGGACAAGGTGGACCACAGGCTTCTGGAGGAGTCGCGCACGAAGGTCCGCGAGCACCTGCAGCGGCTGGAGGGGGAGCTGCGGGGGAGGACCTGGTTCGGCGGCGACATCTTCTCCCTGGCCGACGCCGCGCACGTGCCGGCCCTGACCGGCACGCTCCGAATCCTCGGCGTGCTGCCCGACCCGAAGTACCCGGCCCTGGGAGAATGGATCGCGCGCGCGACGGCGCGTCCCGCCTGCCGGGCAGCGGCGCCGAAGGAACCGACGCGGATCAAGGAGGCGTGAGGGGCGCTCGGAGGCCCCGACTCCTCGATCGATGCACACCCTGCGCCAGGCGGCGACACCCGAGGACGTGGAGACGGCGCGGCTGCTGTTCAAGGAATACGCCGCGTCGCTCGGCTTCGATCTGTGCTTCCAGGGCTTCGACCGCGAGCTGGCCGGCCTGCCCGGCGACTATGCGCCGCCGGACGGCCGGTTGCTGCTTCTGATCGAGGAAGGCCGCGCCGCTGGGTGCGTCGCGCTCCGGAAGTTCGGTCCCGACGCCTGCGAGATGAAGCGGCTCTACGTGCGGCCGGAGTTCCGCGAGCGGTCGCTGGGCCGGGAGCTCACGGAGGCGGCCATCTGCGAAGCGCGTGCCATCGGCTACGCGCGCCTGATTCTCGATACCGTGCCGTTCATGACCGCCGCGATCGCTCTCTACCGCGCGCTCGGCTTCCGCGAGATCGCGCCCTACCGCCCCAATCCGATCCCGGGGGCGCTCTTCTTCGAACTGCGCCTCCGACCGTCCGACTTGACGAAGTAGCCACCAGAGGCTACCTTGGCGGCATGGGGAACATCAAGACCGTCGGCATCAAGGACCTGAAGAACAACCTCAGCGCCCACCTGCGGGACGTGCGCCGGGGCGCGAAAATCCTCGTTTCCGATCGCAATGCGGTCGTCGCCGAGCTGCACGAGCCCACCACGGCATACTCCGTCCCCGAGGCGCTCGATCCGGTCGTGGAAGAGTGGATTCGGGATGGGATCGTCATTCCGCCCGCCGGCGAGAAAGCTCCGCTGCCGGCGTCGCCGGTCAAGCTCGCGGATGGCACGGCCCGCCGGCTTCTCGACCAGAGCCGGGACGAATCGCGGGCGTAAGTCGCCGGGTTCCTACCGCCGCACGTCCCTCAGGATCTCCCGCGCCGCGTTTTTGGCGGGGGCGCCCATGACGCCGCCGCCGGGGTGGGCCCCGGAGCCGCAGAGGTAGAGGCCGCGGAGCGGCGTGCGGTACTGGGCCCAGCGCTGCGCCGGACGCAGGAAGAAGAGCTGGTCCGGCGTCATCTCCCCGTGGAAGATGTTCCCCTCGGTCAATCCGAAGATCTGCTCGAGGTCCCACGGGCTGATGACCTCGCGCCCGATGATCGCCTTCTTGACGTTGGGGGCGTATTCCGCCAGCGTGTCGACGATCTGGTCGCCCACCTTCTCGCGGATCTCGGGCCAGGATCCTTCCTTCAGCTTGTAGGGGCCGTACTGCACGAACATCGACAGAACGTGGTGGCCCTTCGGGCAAAGGGAGTCGTCCATGGTCGAGGCGACGTTGCCGTCGATGAACGGGCGCACCGACGGCCGGCCGTACTTGAGATCGTCGTAGGCCCGCTCGAGGTACTCGACCGACGGCGCGATCTCGAACATCGCCTGCTGGTGCGGCGCGCCCGGGTCCTGTCCGGGGATCGACTTCCAGTTAGGCAGCTCGGAGAGGGCGCAGTTCACCTTGATCGACGATCCCTGGATGCGGAAGCTCCTGATCGCCTCGGTGAAGTCCTCCGGCAGCGTCCCCTTGTCGCACAGCTTCAGGAAGGTGCGGCGCGGGTCGAGGTTGCTCGCGACCAGGCGGGCGCGGACCTCGTCCCCGTTCGCCAGGCAGACGCCGCGGCAGACGCCGTTGTCGACGATCAAGCGGGACACCTCGGCGTTCGTCCTGACCTCGACGCCCAGGTCCCGGACGGAGCGCAGGAGGGCGTCGGCGATGCCGCTCATGCCCCCCTTCACGTAGCCCCAGGCCCCGGTCTGTCCTTCGATGGTGTTGCCGATCGAATGGTGCAACATGACCGCGGCCGAGCCGGGAGTCATCGGGCCGACGCAGGTGCCGATGAGGCCGTTGATCGACAAGGCCGCCATGACCCGGTCCGACTCGAAGCGCTTCGACAGGTAGTTGTAGCAGGAGGCGGTCATCAGCTCCATGAAGTGCTTCAGCTTCCGGTCGCCGAGCTTGAGCATCTTCCGCCCGAGCCTGCCGAACTCCAGGAGCTCGCGGATGCCCCGGGGCGGGAACATCGGCGGCGTGGTGCGCAGGATCTCGTCCACGAACGGCTGCAGCTCGGCCAGCTCCGCCTGGAACCGGGTGAACGCCTCGGCGTCCCTCTTCGAGAACTTGGCGATCTCGCGCTTCGTTTTCTCCTCGTCGGCCGACCAGATCATGTACTGGCCGTCCGGGTACGGATAGAAAGAGTGCGGCTCGGGAACGAGGACCTGGAACCCGTAGTCCTTCATGCGGAAGTCGCGGATGACCTCGGGAAGAAGAAGGCTGCAGACGTAGGATGTGCGGGTCACGCGGTGGTCCGGGATCAACTCCTCGGTGACGCAGGCGCCGCCGACGATCGGCCGGCGCTCGAGCACCAGGACCTTCAAGCGTTCCTTCGCCAGGTACCCCGCGGTGATCAGGCCGTTGTGGCCCCCTCCCACGACAATGGCGTCATAGCGCGCCTGGTCCATGCGGCACCTCCATGTGAAACGGGCTCTTCGATGCTGAGGCAACAATCTAGCACACGGACGCATTTGCGGATCGCCGCGCCCCGCCCGATTGCTGTTACGGCTTCAAAATCCGACGGGCGCCCCTGGATCTCAAGCCGTTACGGCATGGACGGCGATCGGCGGGCGCCGAATCTCCTTGCGCCGGATGGCCGGGGGCGAGGATAATTTATGCCACGCCAACATCGAAGCCCCGCGGAAGGGAGGCGCCATGGTCCCCGAGGTCACGATCCTGAGCGACGAGGAGGTCCGGCTGCTGCACACGCGCGCGCTGGATGTCCTGCACAAGGTCGGGATCAAGTACGAGAGCCGGCGCGTCCTCGATCTGCTGGCGGAGCACGGCCAGCGGGTGGACCGCGACAAGGGGATTGCCTGGCTCGATCCGGACATCGTCGAGAGGTGCCTCAGGACGACGCCGCGGGTGATCACGCTCGCCGGCCGCGACCCGAAGCACGACATCCTGACGGACGGCTCGCGCCTGCGGGTCACCACCAACGGACAGGCGACCTTCACGCAGGACTACCGGACGGGGGAGCGCCGCCAGGGCCTGGTCAAGGACCTGCGCGACTCGACCAAGGTGGCGCACCACCTCGACGTGGTCGACTTCATCTGGCCGATGGTCGTGCCGTTCGACGTGCCGGGGCCGAGCCGCGTCCTGCACGAGATGTACCACTCGCTGGCCATGACCACGAAGCACATCCAGCACGAGATCCAGCTCCCCGAGCACGTGCCATTCGCGCTCGAGATGCTCGAGGTGATCGCCGGCGGCAAGGAGGCATTGAAGCGCCGGCCGCCGTTCTCGGTGGTCGCCTGCACCGTGTCGCCCCTGCAGCACGAGCCGAAGATGGCCGACCTGTGCATCGAGCTGGCGCGGGCCGGGATCCCCATCGTCATCTGGCCGATGCCGCTCACCGGCGCGACCGCCCCGGTCACCGTGCCCGGCACCTGCCTGATGAGCCTGGTCGAGTTCCTGTCGGGGGTGGTGCTCTTGCAGCTCGCGGCGCCCGGCTGCCCTCTCATCTATCCTCTCGGCCCGGAGGTCCTCGACATGCGCTCGGGGATGGCGGTCTGCGGCAGCCCGGAGATCCCGCTGTTCAATCTGATCCTCGGTCAGATGGCGAAGCATTACAATGTGCCGGCGCTGGGCGTCGGGCTGAACTCGGACGCCAAGATCCCGGGGATCCAGGCGGCGTACGAGTCGATGCACACCGGCATGGCGGCGGCGCTGTCGGGCGCCGACCTGCTCGTCGGCATCGGCGTCCTCGACGACAACAACACGATGTCCCTGACCGAGCTCGTGATCGAGGCGGAGATCGCCCGCATGGTCAAGCGCATCCGCGAGGGCGCCCTGGTGACCGACGAGACCCTGATGGTCCACCTGATCGAGAAGGCGGGGCCGGGGCAGCACTTCCTGGGCTTCAAGGAGACGCTGCACGGGCTCAAGACGGGGGCGGTGTTCTTCCCCAGGTACTCCTACAGGAGCACCTACGACAAGTTCTTCGAGGAGGGGCACGACGAGATCGAGAAGGCGCGCGCCGAGGTGGACCGCCTTCTGGCCCTTCCCGATCCCGACCCGCTGCCGCCCGAAGTCGACAGGGAGCTGAAGCGGATCGTGGCCGCCGCCGACAAGGCCTGCGCGGAGTCCGCCGCGTGAGCTCCGTGTCTTGAGCGGGCCGGCCGGCCGCCGCTCGATACACGTCCGGCGCGGGCTGCGTTTCCTGCCGATGGTCGGCGTCGTCTATTGCCTCACCTCGGCCGGCCCGGCCGGCATCGAGGAGATGGTCCCCGCGTCCGGCCCCGGCCTGACGCTCCTGCTTCTCGTCCTCCTGCCGATCTTCTACGGCCTTCCCCTGGGTCTCGCCTCGGGCGAGATGAACAGCCGCTATCCCGTGGAGGGCGGCTACTACCGCTGGATCCGCGAGGTGTTCGGGGACTTCTGGGGCTTTCAGGCGGGCTGGTGGTCCTGGCTCGGCGCGTTCTTCGACGGCGCCCTGTACGCCGTGCTGGTGGCCGAGTACAGCGATCTCTTCCTGCCCGCCGGCTGGGAGCCGATGGCCCGCCGGGTCATCCCGATCCTGGTCATCGCCGTCTGCACCTGGATCAACGTGCGCGGCATCGAGATCGTCGGCTGGTCGACGCTCCTGTTCAATGTCTTCATGCTGAGCCCGTTCGCCGTCCTGTGCGTCCTCGGCCTGTTCCACTGGGAGCACAACCCGCTCGTGCCGGTGAAGCCACCCGGCATGGGCTGGTTCCCGGCGCTGGGCGTCGGGGCCCTGATGGGAATGTGGAACTACTCCGGCTACGAGTCGCTCTCGACCACCATGGAGGAGGTGGACAATCCGCGGCGCAACTACCTGCGCGCGATCCTGATCGCGATCCTGATCACCGTGCCGTCGTACGTCCTGCCGCTGGCCATCGGTCTGGCGGCCACGCCCGACTGGACGACCGTGTCGGCCGGCTCGTTCACCGACATGGGGCGCACCATCGGCGGGCCGCTCCTGGCCACCTGGATCGCGGCGGCCGGCATCGTCAGCAACTTCGCCCTGTCGAACGTCAACCTGCTGGCCTATTCGCGCATCCCCTTCGCCATGGCGCAGGACGGCTTCCTGCCTGCCGGCCTGACCCGCATCCACCGCGTCCACGGCACCCCCTGGGTCGCCCTGCTCGCGACCGCCGTGTTTTACAGCGTCCTGACCCCCCTGAACGTGGAGCAGCTGGCGGTCATCGAGATGTGGCTGTTCTCCGCTCTTTACATCGCCATCTACCTCGCCCTCTGGAGACTGCGGTGCCGCCCCGCGGGCGCCCACGGCCAGGGCGGGGAGGATTACCGGTTCCTGATCCCCTTCGGCCGCCGGGGCATCTGGTGGGTCATCGTGCCGCCGATGCTCCTCATCGTCATGGCCGTTTACGGCAGCTTCGGTGAATACCTGTTCTACGGCGGGCCTGCCCTCCTGAGCGGCCTCGTCCTCTACCCGATCGCGGCCTGGTGGAGGAGGCGGAAATAACAGGCCCCTTCGCGGGCCCTGGGGAGAGTCGCGCGAAGGGGCCGGTACAGCCGGCGCGCCAGGTCGAGGGGTCCCGAAACGCGCCGAGTTCCTCGGGGGTTGCCGCACCAAAGGCCGGCGTGGGGCCGGGCCCCCGGGCAGCTCGCAAGGAGGACTCGATACTGGCGGGTCGAGTTCCCCATACCGGGGGCCCGGCCTTGCTGCTCCGCTCTTCGCTGGCGGGTTTGCCGATTCGGGACGAAAGGGATGATCCCGCCGCGCAAAGAGCCGGATACATGACCCCGTCGTTTTTGTGAGCAAGCGGCGTGCCACGGTGCGCAGGCCATTTTCCCCCGGGGTTCAGCCGGCCATGGGCGCGATTGCGGGTAAAAGTTTGCGCCGGCGGTGGCCTCGCGCACGAAAACGCGCAAAAATCGGATCGGCGGGTCCGGGTCAGCGGCCGGCGGGCAATCGGAGCGCCCGGGTCAGCGGCTGGCGAGCGCCCGGTGCTCCTTCATGATGCAGCGGCTCATCACCACCCTCAGGCCCGCGGCGCGCGCCTTTTCGGCGGCGGCGTTGTGGGCCAGCCCCTCCTGCATCCAGATCACCTTCGCCGCGATGTGGATCGCCTCCTCGACGATAACGGGGATGGCCTCGGGGCGCCGGAAGATGTCCACGATGTCGACCGGGCCGGGGACCGACGCAAGATCCGGGAAGAACTTCAGTTCCGGGGTCGAGCGGGCATTCGGATTGACGGCGAAAACCTCGTATCCCCGCTCGGCCAGGTAGCGGCCGACGCGGTAGGAATCGCGGGCCGGGTCGTCCGAATGTCCGACGACGGCGATGCGCCGGGCGCTCTTCAGGATGGCGCGGATCTCATCGGTGGTCGCGTTCAGACGCGGGATCTCACAGGCTTCGCTCACTGTCTCCCCTGCGGCTCGCTTGTGCAATGTGCGTGCCCGTGCCCCGACGGATGATCCATGGCCTCGGCGGCCCCGGGAGGCTCGACGTGCGGCGTGACGTCCCGGATGCCCGGGAACCGCAGCCGGATCATCTCGATGACCCGGTGCGCGATGGCGTGCGATTCGCTCGTCGTCGTGTCGGGCGCTATCGTCAGGTGGAAGTCGAGGTGCACGTGGTCCGGCAGCCCGCGCGTGCGCACATCGTGGCAGTCAAGGACCCCCGGCACGAGCATGGCGGTGGCGGCGATCTCCTGCGGACTGTAGACCACGGCGTCCGCCAGGACGTCGAGCGACGACGTCACGATGCGGTACCCGGCCCGCGCGATCAGCCCGACCACGACGATCGCGGCCAGCGGGTCGAGGATCGGCCGCCCCGCCTTCACGCCCGCCAGTCCCACGAGGACCGCCAGCGACGCGTAGATGTCGCTGCGCGTGTGCAGGGAGTCGGCGATCAGGATGGGACTGCCCAGCTTCAGCCCGCGCCGCTGCTCGTAGACCGTCACATACGTGTTGATGAAGATGGTGACGATCATGACGGCGAAGCTCAATGTTGTGACCCGCGGCGGGCTGCCGCTCATCATCCGCTCCACGGCGCCGGTCAGGATCTCGTAGCACGCCAGGAACAGCAGGAAGGTGATCCCCAGCGCCGCGATGACTTCGAACTTCCGATGCCCGTAAGGGTGCCCCGGATCCGGCGGCCGCGCCGCCACCGCCGTCCCCACCAGCCCGATGACGTTGGACGACGAGTCCATCGCCGAGTGGATGCCGTCCGCCACCATGCTGATGGCGCCGGTCATGATCCCGTAGATCAGCTTCGCCCCCGCGACCAGCAGGTTCAGCGCCAGGACCCGCAGCAGGACGACGCGGATGTCCCGGGTTCGCGAAGGCGCCTTTGAGCTCATCGGCCTATTCTGCCACGCCGCCGCCTGGTGGGCCTCCGAATTAACGGGGCGGCGCATATTAAGATGATGCCGGGCCCGTGCAGGCCGGTTTGAAAGGGAAGGGAGCGACCCGTGAGCGCCAGGACATTCGAGATGCCCCGTAGCCCCCCGTGCCGCGTCGAGTCGGATCGGTCCGTCCAGCGGCTGGCCATCGCCGCGACCCTCGCCCTCTTCCTGCCGGCGGCGCTCCGGGCCGAGGCGCCGGCGGCCGCGTCGCCGGACGCCCTCCCGGAGCCGCCGCAGGAATCCGGAGGGGCCCCGCCGCGCTACGAGCTGCTCCTATCGCCGGTCCTGGACGCCGAATCGGGCGCGCGTCTGATCGCCTCCGCCGTCACCGCGACCGGCTGGGGCGAGGAACATCTCTTCCGCCGCCTCGACCCCGGCCCGGGGGCGATCACGCTGCGCGCGGTCCGCACGCTGGCCTGGGACGCGCCGATGGCCTGGTGGTACAGCGTGGCGCTCCACGAGGCGTTCGGCCACGGCGGCCGCGGCCGCGAGTTCCACACCGCGCCCGGCGTGCACCTCGGGTCGCCCTGGGGCGGCCGCGACTCGTTCGCCAGCTTCGACCTCGAAGGGACGAGCACCGAGGAGGTCCTCTACATCTACGCCGGCGGCACCGAGGCCAACACGCTTGCCGCCACCCTCCTCGAGCGCCGCGCCGTCGAAGGCGTCCGCCTGCGCCTGATCGACCTTCTCCACCTCATCTCCAATCGGCTGGTCGCCAGCGACTACGTTCTGCGCACCACCCCGAACCCGCGCGCGCGCCCCGGACGCTTCTTCGCCGAGTACACGGGCGGCGGCGATGTCGCCAGGTACCTCGGCCTCCTGCACGAGCTGCACGGCGACGGCACCGGCGTCACCCCCTCGGCGGTCGACGGTACCGTCTACCGCGAGTACCGCCGTCTCCGCCGCCAAGCCTACTGGAACGCGCTCGACCCCGGGATGTGGTGGGCCCTCGCCTCGGCCCTGAGCATGACCGCCCGCGGCGATGCCACTCCGCCGCTGCCCCTGCCGCGCGCCGGCCGGTATCGCTTCCTTCCCGTGCTGTCGTCGGAGTGGACTCCCTCGGGGGGAGGGACCTCGCTCGAATGGATCATGGCGAAGGCAACCCGGCCGCCTCTGCCGCCCACCGCCGCGCCCCGGACGTTTTCCTTCGTCGCCCGCCGCGGCCGCGGACCCTCCGGCCCGTTCGGCGCCATTGGCGCGACGGCCGAAGACTTCCTCGCCGCCGGCCACTTCTCCCTCGGCGGCGCCGCCGAGCTCTGGCACGACCCCCGCAGCGGCCTCGGCGCCGGCGCCCGCTTCCGCTCCCGCCTCGCCCGCGGTCGCCTGCGAGACCTCTACTTCGACCTGGGCGTCAAGTCCCAGGGCTACTGGATCGGCCAGCCCGCGAGCGCCGGCCCCTACGTCGCCGTCGGCGTGATCAGCATCGACTGAGCTCACCGTCCCGCAGCGCGGCTCGGCCATTGACCCACGCCCCCGACTGGTGAACACTTAGCGCCACGCCGGGGTGGCGGAACTGGTAGACGCAAGGGACTTAAAATCCCTTGACCCTCTGGGTCATGTGGGTTCGACTCCCACCCCCGGCACGCTCGTGAATGGACCGCAGCTGCAAGCCGACCGAGACAAGGGTGAAGTTTGAGGAGACTGTCGCTTGGGGAGCCAGTTCGAGTCCGGTCGAACGCCCGGCAGCCCCGTCCCTCGCTGCGGCATCGATCGGTTGACAAGCACTCGATCTCAGCGCACATTATCCAAAGCTCTCTCCAGACCAGAAGCGTCGAAGCCGAGACTTGTCCGGAGTTCAAGTCCCATGGCTCATTTCGCGGAGGCCAGATGCCACTCCGACGGTCTTTCCCGGTCCCGATCACCCTCTTCTTGCTCGTACTGGCCTGCCGGAATGCAATCGCCCGCGATCTGACGCTCGATGATCGCATTCACGCCCAGGAGGCCATCGAACGCGTTCACTGGGGGCACCGGATGTGGCCGCCGGAGAATCGCGCCCCCAAGCCGGCGCTCGAGGAGGTCCTCTCCGGTTCGCAGATCCGCGCCCGTGTGATCGACTACATCAGGGAATCGAACGCGCTCGCGGCTCTCTGGAACCGGCCGATCACCGCGGAACAGCTGCAGGATGAGATGCAGCGCATGGCCGCCGAATCGCAGGCGCCGGATGTCCTACGGGAGCTGTTCGCGGCGCTGGGTGGCGATCCCTTCACCATTGCCGAGACCCTGGCACGGCAGGCGCTGGCCGACCGCCTGATCCGCGAGGCCTACGCGGGCGACGATCGGTTCGGCGCCGGGATCCGGCGACGGACGCCGGCGGCCCTCGTGGGAGGGCTCGGTCAGGCAGCGGACTCCGCCTCTCGGAGGCGGTCCTTCGATGCGTGGTGGGCCGATGCCGGGGCTTCCGTCGGTGAGGACCTCGTTCCCGTGTCCGAGAGCATTCAAGCGGTTGAGATCCACTCCGCTCCGACGTGCGTGGAGGACTCGTGGAGGGCCATTCCCGCGGGGCCGGCTCCGTTCATCGGTCACACCGCGGTCTGGACGGGGACCGAGATGATCATCTGGGGACAGTACTCCACCGGCTACCCCGCCACCGGCGGACGTTACAACCCGGCCACGAACAGCTGGACCGTGACTTCCGATGTCAACGCCCCGGTGACTCGGTATGCCCACAGGGCTGTATGGACGGGAACAGAGATGATCGTCTGGGGAGGTCACCTGAACGGGGTCGCGTACCCCTCCGGCTACCTCAACGACGGCGGACGTTACGACCCGACGACGAATAGCTGGCGGCCGACTTCCGCCGCTGGAGCGCCCGGTCCGCGCGAATCGCACTCCGCGATCTGGACCGGCAGCGAAATGATCCTCTGGGGGGGAGACACAGGTCAGGGTACGACCAACAGTGGCGGTCGATACGATCCCGCGAGCGATACATGGGTCGGTACCTCAGAAGTCAATGTTCCCGGAACCCGGGCCCTTCACACAGCGGTGTGGACTGGCACCGAGATGATCGTTTGGGGCGGGGATTCATCCTCCGATGGACACGGCTATGTCGCGGTCAATACAGGCGGACGGTACAACCCCTCGACCGGCAGCTGGACCCCGACGTCGCTCGCCAACGCCCCCGGGAGAAGGTCCCGGCACACCGCCATCTGGACCGGCAGCCGGATGATCGTCTGGGGCGGAGGACCCTTCTACACCAACACCGGCGGAATGTACGACCCGTTCCAGGATACCTGGACCCCCACGTCCATGAGCGGAGCAATCCCTGATGGACGCGAGGGCCATTCCGCGGTGTGGACGGGCCGCGAGATGATCATCTGGGGCGGCCACCAGGGAGGCGCTCCGTTCAACGGCCATGGCGGACGGTACGACCCGGCGCTCGGCACCTGGGTTCCTATGTCGTCGCTGGGCGCGCCCCTCGCCAGGCCAGGTTCCACGGCCGTATGGACGGGGAGCGAGATGCTGGTGTGGGCCGGGTTCGCCGGCACTTCGAATGGCTACAGCGGCCGCTACTGCGCCTCGGCCGGCGAAGATCCGCCTGCCAACGACGACATCGCCGGCGCCACAACGATCGGCGTACTGCCTTTCATTGAGACCCTCGACACGCGGTCCGCAACGGCGTCCCCCGGCGATCCATTCTGCTTCGAGCAGGGGGCGACGGTCTGGTACCGGTACACCCTGTCGCCGGGCCCCAGGTTCCAGCGGATCGACATCAGCACCGCCGGTAGCAGCTACCCGACCACCGTGTCAGTCTACACCGGAACGCCGGGCAGCCTGGTCCAGATCGCCTGCGGCACCACCGAGGCGACCTTCACCCCCACGAGCGGCGAGACCTATTACCTGATGGTGGGGTCGGCGTCTGGCGTCGAGGGCGGCACCCTGATGCTGTCGGTTACCGGGCTTCTGCCGCTGGAGCTCTTCGTCTCTGTGGATCCTGAGGGGTTCGTGACGCCCCGGACGAACAGCGCGACGATCAGGGGCTCGGTGTTCTGCACGCGCCCGGTGACGGTGCGGCTCGCGGGCCAGCTCCTTCAGGATACGGAGCCCACGGGAGTGTACGCGCCCTTCTTCCTGGACCTCGCCTGCACCGGAT
>JACOUZ010000185.1 GCA_016177515.1 Acidobacteriota bacterium | reverse complement strand
CGTCCAGATCATGAGCGACGGCAAGAGTCTCGAGCACACCGGCGTCGTCCCGGAGGAGGTGCTCCTGCCGAGCGCGGAAGATCTCGCCGGAGGGCGCGGCCCCGTCCTGTCGCGTGCCGCCTCCTTGTGCGGAGTCGAGATCGATCCCGCAACGGCTGGCGGATACTTCCCGATTGAATGGAAGAGATGAGCGGGGGCGATCATCCGACACCGCTCGGGGTGCCCTACTCGATCCAGACGAGCTCGGCCTTGATCGTCCCGACGGGGCCGGTGTAGTCGAGGGGCAGCTCGAAGGTGGCGGTCCCTTGAGGCGGAACGATCGGCGGATCGAGGGGGGTCTCGCCCTGGGCGGCCAGGCCGCCGTTCTCCAGGAGGATGCGTACCCGGACGCGCGCCCGGGCGGCGGTGCTGCCGCCGTTGTTCAGGATGCGGCCGAAGACCTTGAGGCGGCCGTCGGGGAGGATGGCGTGGTCGTTCGAGAGGAACGACAGGTTGGCGCGGTTGCGCTTCTGGAGGCGCTCGCGCATGCGTTCGTCAAGGCTCATGCCGGCGCGCCCCCTGGGGACGATCGGGGCGTCGGCCGAGCGGTTCGTGAAGGCCATTCGCGGGCCGGCGCCCCCATCGGACAGCTCCGGGCTCTCGGGGAGGCTGGCGGCGATGCTGATGGGCTGCGGCCGTGCGGCGTCCGCATCCGTGGAGCGGCGGTGCTTCACCATTCCGGCGATCGCCAGTCCGCCGAGCAGGACCGCCAGGACCATCGGGATCCAGGAGGTGCCGCCCGGGCGGGGCGCGGAATCCCCGTCCGGGCCGGCGGCCGGCGCCGGAGCGCGCGCCCCGCGGCCGCGGATCTCCGCGCCGGTGACGCCGGTCCAAGCCTGTACGACGGCGGGCGGGGCGCCCCGCGCCTGCGCGGGGGTCCCGGCGCCGATTGTCGCCAGAGCCCGCTCGAGCTCGCGGATCAACGCGTCGTAATCCTGAAAGCGCTCGCCCGGGCGCTTGGCCATCATCTTCTGGATGGCGGAGGCGACCGGATAGGGAACCGCGGGGTTGACGGCGCGCGGCGAACGCAGCGGCTCGCTCAAGTGCTTGACAATCATGGCCACGGGTGTCGGGGCCTCGAACGGGAGCCGGCCGGTGACCAGGTGGAAGAAGGTCGCGCCGAGCGAGTAGATGTCCGAGCGGGCGTCGAGCGGCGCTCCCTGCGCCTGCTCCGGCGAGATGTACCCGGGCGAGCCGAGCACCTCGCCGGTCGCGGTCAGTTGCGTTTCGGAACGCGCCGCCTTGGCCAGCCCGAAGTCGGTGACCTTGACGACGCCGTCCTCGGTGAGCATGAGGTTGCTCGGCTTGATATCGCGGTGGATCAGCTTCTTCTGCGCGGCGTGCCGGAGCCCCTTCGCGGCCTGCAGGATGTGGCCGGTCGCCTCCGCCGCCCCGAGCGCGCCTTTCTGCCTGACGACCGACTCCAGCGAGCGCCCGTGGATCAGCTCCATTGCAAAGAACGTGATCGTCCCTTCCTGCCCGATGGAGTAAATCTGGGTGATGTTCGGATGGTTGAGCGCGGCCGCCGACTGCGCCTCGCGCTTGAGGCGGGCGACGAACTCCGGATCGGCCGCCAGGGCGGGAAGCAGGGTCTTGAGGGCGACGTGGCGCTGCAACGCCTCGTCGAAGGCCCGGTAGACGATGCCCATGCCGCCGGCGCCGATCCGCTCTTCGACCTTGTACGGGCCGAAGCGCTCCGGACGATCGGAGGCCGCGCCGCCGCCCGCCTGTTGGGTGCTCATCTGCCGGCGGTCATCCCGATCACCGCGACCCCGGCGCCGGGCCCTGAGAACGATGACGGAATTGTCATCGGGGCCGGGATCTCAACGATCCAAATCTAAGGACCGGGAGCGGGAAGTCAACGCGCTGGAAAGGCTTACTTCTTGAACATTCCCAGGAGGCTCTTCCTGCCTCCCTCCTCCTGGGCGAGCCCTTCCTGGGCCTCCTGGCAGCCGGGATCCCACTTCAGGGCGTTCTTGAACATGTCGCGTGCCTTGCTGTGCAGGCCGCCGCGGGCGTACAGCGATCCGAGGTGGGCGTAGATCTCCGCGCTGGTCGGGTCCTTCTCGATGGCCTTCAGGAAATTCTCCTCTGCGTCCTTCTTCCAGCGCGGGTTCTTGCTCTGGGCGATCGCCAGGAAGTGGAAATGCTCAGCCTTCGACGGGTCCTGGTCGCAGGCGTTCTGCAGGAAGGTGACCGCCTCGCCGATCTTCCCCCTGTCGAACCTGTCCTTGCCGTGCTTGAAGTTGATGTGCGCCACGACCCCGGGGTCCACCTTCTTCTCGGGTTCGCGGGCGCTCTTGCGGATGGTCTGGTCCTCGTCGTATCTCCTGCGGGTCTCGAGGTTGGTGAGGGTCGAATAGGCCTCGGTAATGTGGGCGAACACCTTCTCCGCCTTCGACTTCAGCTCCTCGCGGATGAACTTGTCGGGGTGGAACTGCTTGGCGAGGGTGTAATAGGCGCGGCGGACCTCGTCGGCGTTCGCGCTGGAAACGACGCCGAGGACCTGGTAAAGGTCCTGGTCGCGCAGTCTCTCGAAGCGCTGCAGCATCTCCGCCTCGAGATCCGGGGTGGCCGAGGGGCGGACGCGCTCGATGATCGAGGTGACCCGCCGTGGCGGAGTCGGCGGCCGGGTCGCCATCGGGCGGGCCGCGGGTCTCGGGGCGGCCGAGGGCGATGCGCCCTTCCTCACGGCGCGCGGTGCCGCGGCCGGGGAAGACTGCGGGCCGCTGCCAAGCGCTGCCTGTGGGTGGGGGGCCGCCCCGCCGTTCGTCGGGGCGCGCACCGGCGCCACCGCCGCCGGGCGCGGCGCCATGGCGGGCGCCGGGCGGGCCGGCGTAGCCGGGGAAAGAGGCGCGGCCGCAGCGGCCTTCGTCGCCGCGGGAAGCGGGATCTCGGCCGATCCTTCGGGCATCTCGAGGATGCCGGCCAAAGCCAGGCCGAACAGGGCGCGCAGCGTGTTCTCTTCCCCCATGGGGCTCAGGTCGCAGATGTCGCCCACGCTCGACCTGCCGTCCACGCGGGACATGATGAATCCCTCCGCGGGATTGAGCGGCACCTTCTGGTAGCCCTCCGGGGGGCGACGCGACAGCTGCACCGGCGCCCCGGTCTGCCCCAGGCGCCGGCGGATCCAGTCGATCTCAGGGAAGGCCCGCGCCCACTCGAGGAGGATCTCGGGGCTGCCGAGGCCGCCGTCGAGCTGCTCCCGGAAGGGCAGGGCGCCGGACTGGAACTCGAGCTCGCCGTCGCGCGTCGACAGGGCGCCCAGCGTCACGCGGTGGATGTGCTCGCGGGTCAGTTCGCCCAGCGCCTCCCTCGACAGGGCGCCGATCCGCACCAGCGTCGTCCCGAGCAGCTCGTCGGCCTGCTTGACGGCGGTCGCCTCCTTCACCTGATCCTCGGTGACGCCCCCCTTGTCGCGAAACAGCCCAGTGATGCTTTCGGTGGGCAGGGTGCTGACCGCAAAACGGATCATGACGCCCGCGTCGATGAACAACTGCCGCGTCGCGGAGGCGTTCTGGAGTCTCATGATTCCGGAGGCCTGCCGGCGCAGCACTTCGGCCAGGATGTCGCTCGGCGATCGCTGCGCCAGACTCCCGTTCATCGGAGATGCATTCCTCCCGCGGCGGCGGGCCGGCACACCCGGGCCCGGTGCCTGTGCGTCCGGGCATAACTTGTGGTTTGCAGGGGATTATTGCAAGTATTTCCGGACCAGGGCCTCCCCCCAGGCCTGGCGCAACTCCATGAGTGAATAGCGGGTCACCTGCTCGAAAGCGGTTTCCGGCGGGATCCCCTGCCCCGCCACCTCGAGGACGTCAACCAGGGCGGCGAAGCCGATGCGCTCGTCGAGCCATTCCACGAACGACAGGGCGGAGGCGTAGGTGAACGCCTGGCCCCAGGACCCCTTGCCGTCCAGGGCGTCGAATTCCTTTGCCAGCGTGACCCCGGTCGCGGTGGGCGTGGTCTTCCCCTCGATCTGCTGCGCCAGTCCCTCGTGCAGCCAGCGCGGCGCCGTGCCGCGGCTCTTGCCGGCGATGAAGGCGTGCGCCAGTTCGTGCAGGAGCACGCGGCGGGCCTCGGCGGTAATCTGCCGCAGACCGCCGATCGGCACGCGGATCTTGCCGTCGAAGAGCCCGCCCACGTTTGCGTCGGCCTGCGTGGCCTCGTAAAACTGCTTCTGCGGGTAGACGATGACCACGATCGGCTGCAGGGGATAGTGGTCGAATCGGGACTGCAGCGTCCGGAACTGGCTTTCGAGGTACTCCACGATCTGGCCGCCCAGGTCGGCCCCGGTCCGATCTCCGTCATGCTTCAGCGTGAAGTGCGCCGCCTCCGACTGGCGGTAGCCGCTGTCGACGGACCGCTCGCGCGCCAGCTTGTCGATCTTCGCCTTCAGGGAAGCGTCGGGCTTGAGCTCGTGCGCCCTCTGCCATTCCTGCAAGGCCTCTTCGGTGCGCTCCTGGCTGTTGTAGACGTCGCCGAGCAGGGCGTGCAGGGCGGGGTTGTCCGGATGATCGAGAAGCGCCCGCTCCAGAGTCGAGCGCGCGAAGATGTCCTGGCCCTGCCGGAAATAGGCCGCCGCCAGCCCGACTTGCGCCGCCGAGTCTTTCGGGTCGCAGGCCAGGGCCTCGCGAAACCGGCTCACCGCGGCGTCGAGGTCGCGCGCCTTCAGCGCCCGCCCGCCGAGCTGATCGAGAAGCGCCACGAGACGCCGGGTGTTTTCCGCCCGCGCCAGGGGGTAATCGTTGATCCGCCGCTTCAGGACCTCGATCGTGCCCTGGATCTCGTCGTCCGTCGACTGCATGATGCCGCCGGCCTGCGATACCGGCGCTCCGGTCGGATCGGGTGGGCCGGACGCGGGAGTCGAGCCGGGAGAGGCGGCGGGGTCCGCGACGGGCCGGGCAGGCCGGGTCGCCTCGATTCGCTCCACGTCGGCCCGCGGCACGCTGATCCGGCCGCCGTCCTGGAGAACGATGAGGACCTCTCCCCGATCCTCCCAGGAGTCGGCGACGATCGTCCCGCCGTTTTTCAAATGGATGATGTCGGCGCGCGCAAGCGCGGCAGGGGGCAGGAGGAGAACGAGCCAGACGACGGCGCGGCCTGCAGGTCGCGGACGCATGCGGCCTCTATCCCGGCGGCAGAAGCCGTGCCAGCGACACGGGGATCGGATCGGTCTCCTCGATCAAACCGGCCGGCAGGAAGGGGGTGGCCGCGCGGGCGGCGTCGGCGTTTTCGTAGAGGCCCCAGAGGACGCGGTAGCACGGCCTGCCCTTGAGGGAATAAGGGATGACGAAGAGCGCACCCTGGGCGCCCGCGCGCCGGCGCGCTCCCTTCACCGTGTCCTCCCGGCAGGCGATCATCAATTGCAGGGTCACGGCGCTCGCCGGCCTGGCGGAAAGCAGGTCCCTGAACAGAGCCGCCGCCCCGGCGGCGTCGTCCCCGTCCAGACGCTCGAGCGCTGCGGTGTACGCCGGATCTCCTGAGAAGTCCGGAGCCTGAAGCTCCTGACGGGCCGGCCCGGGGGGCGCCTGGGGAGCCGGCCTGGCCGGAGGGGGCGCGGCGGCCACCGCCTCCGACGGCGCCGGCCGATCAGCCGCGGGCTCCGGGGCATGCCCGGCTGTGGCGGGCTCGGGGACGGGGCGGGGCGCGGCGGGCTCGCGTCCCGGTGGCGTGGTTGTCGCAGGCCCGGTCCCTGCCATCGCTTCGCCCGGAGGGCCGGTCACCGTTGGCGGCTGGTCGACGGCGCCGGGCGCCTCCACGATCGCCCCGGAAGTCTGCGGCGCCGGTGCGCCGCGGCGCAGGAGGGCGAAAGTGAAGGCAGCCGCCGCCACGATGGCCACGGCTCCGGCCGCCAGCAGGAGCCGCGCCAGGCCCCGGGCCTCGCCGGGGCGACCGCCTACCCTGCCGTCGAAGGTCATCTCGATCGGCCCCACATGAACCCGCTCGCCGGTCTCCGGGTTGACCTGCCACTGCGGCTCCGGGTTCTCCGCCTCGCCGGACGGCGGCCTTGCGAAGGCCGGCAGCTCGTCCGCCGGCACGGGGGGCGGCTCCGCCGGGGCCGCCTCGTCTGTCCCGGGCAACTCGCCAATCAGCGCGACCCGGCCCATCGGTGTCCTATCGATGGGCTGCGGCAAAGGGCCCCGGGCATGGATCTCGGGCGGCTCCTCGGCCGCCTCGGTGACGATCGGAATCCTGCGCCCCCGCCCGGCCGAAATGGCCGCCATTTCGGCGGCGGGCGGCAAGCCGGCGGCGGGAGACGGCTCCACCACCGCCGGAGGCGGCACCACTCCAGCAGGGGGGGGCAGCTTCTCGGCCGCGCGCAGGAGGTCGAGGGCCAGGATGACCTTGCCCACGGTGAAATCGTCGAGCGAGGTCCGGCTGCTGATGTCGCGCAGGGTGGCGGAGCCGTCCAGCAGGCGCGCGATGCGGTCGGTTTCGAAGTCGAGTTTCAGGGCCGACAGGGAGAGCGCGAGGCGATCGGTGGGCCGGTACACCGACTCCATCGAGCCGATCTCGCGGATGACGGCGGCCCGATCGCCCGTCTCCTGGAGGCAGTCGAAGATGAGGCGCCTGGTGTTGATCCCGAGGGACGTGACCTCCGGGGGCAAGGGGCCCGGGACCAACTCGTAGGTCCCCGAGGTCGCCCGGAAGGACGAAACGACGATCAGGCGCACCTGATGGCGCGCCCCCTGCAGCAGCTCGGATGGGGTAAGAAAACCCATGTCGATGAGCGTTTTGCCGAGGGACTCGCCGGGCTGGAGCTTCTTCCGCGCCAGGTCGAGCTGTTCGCTGTCCAGGCGGCCTTCGCCGATCAGAATGTTGGCCAGGCGGTCCGGCTCGGCGTTGCTGGCCGCCGAGGCGATCTCTCCCCGCTTGAAGTAGAGGACCCGGGTGGCTTCGGGCAAGGTGAGGCGGAGCGCGCCCTCGAATTCATCGAGGTGCAAAGCGGCGATCAGGCGCGGCAGGAAGACACCGTCGATCGATCCCTGGGATGGGAAGTCCTGCATGTCGGGTCCGCCGGCTCTCCGCGAGTGCGCGCTCATTATCAGTTCGCCCCCGGAGCCTGTCAAGGAAGGGGAATTCGATTACACTCCTCACCCATGGCGGAAAACCCCTTCGACGCCGTCGTCGCGGGCAGCGGCATCGCCGGCCTGCGCGCTGCCATCGAGATCGCCCGGGGCGGCGGCCGGGTCGCCGTTTTGACCAAGGATTCTCCGACCGACTCGGCGACGGACAAGGCGCAGGGCGGCCTGGCGGCGGTCCTGTCGGACGACGACGAGGTTTCCCTCCACTTCCAGGACACCATTGATGCGGGCGACGGGCTGTGCCACGAGGGGGCGGTGCGGGTGCTGGTCGAGGAGGGGCCGGCGCGCGCGCTCGAGCTGATTGACTGGGGGGCGCGCTTCGACCGGGAAGGGCCGCGCATCGCCCTGGCGCGGGAAGCGGCGCACAGCAAGAGGCGCATCCTGCGCGCTCATGGGGACTCGACCGGGCGCGAGATCGCGCGCGCCCTGGTGGCCACGGCCGCCGGGGAGCAGGGCATCACCCTGGTGGAGCGCACCTTCTCGGTGGACCTGATCCTGGCCGGCGGCCGCTGCGCCGGGATTCTCGCCCTGGACGAGTCGGCGGGCCGACCCGTCCTGCTTCGCGCCCGCGCGGTCATCCTGGCGACGGGCGGGGCCGGGCAGGTGTTCCGGGAAACCACCAACCCGCCGCAGGCGACCGGCGACGGCATGGCGATGGCCTACCGCGCCGGCGCCGAGATGATGGACCTGGAGTTCGTGCAGTTCCACCCGACCGCGCTCCTGCTCCCCGGCGTGCCGCGCTTCCTGCTGTCGGAAGCGATGCGCGGGGAGGGCGGCCGGCTGGAGAACGCCGCGGGGGATCCTTTCATGACGCGCTTCGATCGGCGCGGCGACCTGGCGCCGCGCGACATCGTGGCGCGCGGCATCGTCCGAGAGATGCGCCGCACGGGGCACCCGTCCGTCTACCTCAGCATGCGCCACCTGGATCCGGACTTCGTGCACCGGCGCTTCCCGACCATCGCCGCGACCTGCGCCCGGCACGGCCTCGACATCGGACGGGATCGGGTTCCGGTGACTCCCTGCGCGCACTACATGATGGGCGGCGTCAAGACCGATCTGTGGGGACGGACCTCAATCCCGGGACTGTACGCCGCGGGAGAGACCGCCTGCACCGGCGTGCATGGCGCCAATCGGCTGGCGAGCAACTCCCTGCTCGAGGGCCTGGTGTTCGGCGCCCGTGCGGGCCGCGCCATCCTCTCCGACTCGCTCGGGCCTCTCCCCGGGGGAATGCTCGAGGACGAACCGGGAGAGGCGCTGTCGATCGATCCGGAGAGCGCCCGGGAGGTCGGCGGCTCGCTGCGGAAGGTGATGTGGGAAGGGGCCGGAATCCTCCGGGACGCCGGCGGCCTCGAGCGGTCGATCGCCGCCACGCTCGACCTGGAACGGGGGCTGGCGCGGCGCCGCGCGACGCGCCCCGGTGTGGAGGCACGAAACCTCCTGTTCGTCGGACGCCTGATCGCCGAGTCGGCCCTGCGCCGCCGCGAGAGCCGCGGCGCTCACTGCCGCGAGGACTTCCCCGACCGGGAACCCGGCCGCGGGCGGCATTCGATCATCGCCCCCGGGGCGCCCGTCCCGGACCTGCCGCGCCTGGCCGTTCCCGGCGGCGACTGAGAGCGCCCCTCATCCTCAACCCCATGACCGTGTCCCCGGACGGACACCGCCCGGAGGACGGCGTCCGCGGAGGGACGCCCCGGCCGGGCGCGCCTCCCCGGAAGCCGCGTCCCATCAGGATCGTGAATCCAGCATCAGGCTTGCTAGTGGTGCCGTCCGTGGGAGCCGGAGCGGGGATGACACGACCATGCAGGCGCAACAGTCGCAGGCTTACCTCGTCACGTTGTGGACCTACGGCGTCGAGCCGAGCTTTTCGGATCCTGCCCGGGCGGCCCTGTTCTGCAGGGTCCTGGCCGGGCTGCGCCTGCGGCTCGGCTTCCTGCTGCACGCCTACGTCGTCCTGCCCGACCGCGTCCGGCTGATCGTCGCGAGCCGGGGAGGCGATCCGCGCTGGGCGCGCTGCACGGTGCAGCGTCTCAAGTCGCGCTACGCGCGCGAAGTCAATGCCCGCTCGGGACGGCTGGGGCTGGTGTGGCAGGACGCCGACCAGACCCTGCCGCTCCGGGGCACGGAGGACGTCATGCGGAAGGCCGACTTTCTGCACCACAACCCGGTGATGGCGGGCCTGGTGCGGGACCCGGCGGAATGGAGGTGGTCGAGCTACCGGGCCTGGAAGGGGGCCGGGAGAACGCCGCTGCCGGTCGATCTGGTCGCGGCCGCCGGCCCCGGGCGGCCGGCCCCACCATGCAGTCCTACTTGATGATGCGGAAGCTCCGCTCCCAGCGGGACTTGGTGAACAGGTGGGAGATCTTGTCCCAGATGCCGCCGACCTTGTCGGCGATGCGGGTCCGCTGCCAGGCATCCCGGTCCTCGTCGTAGGACCACCAGATCATGAAGGCACGCCCCTTGACGTAGTCGCGCGGCACGAATCCCCACGATCGGCTGTCCTTGCTGTTGTCGCGATTGTCGCCCATGCAGAACAGGGAGGTCTCGGGGATGCGCGTCCGCGGATAATCGTCCTGGTCGAAGTTGAGTCCCCTGGGATTGCGGTGGACCTTGTACCCTTCGTCCAGCGGCTTGCCGTCGATGTAGACCTGCCTGTCGCGGACCTCGATCTCCTCCCCCGGGAGCCCGATCACCCGCTTGATGTAGTCCTTCTCGGGCTCCTCGGGGAACTTGAAGACGACGATGTCGCCGCGCTGCAACTCGCGGATCGGCAGGATCGCCCTTTCCGCGCGCTCCAGGAACGGCCAGCGCGACGCCGGGGCGTAGGCGAACTTGTTGACCATGATGTAGTCGCCCACCAGGAGGGTGGGGATCATCGAGCCGGTCGGGATTTTCGACTGCTGGAAGACGAAGGTGCGCGCGAACATGACGAAGATGACGCAGGTGACGATGGTCTCGAAGTAATCGCGAAAAATGCCCTTGGGCGCGTCGTCCGGCAGCATCAGGCCTCCCCGTGGAGCAGCGATTATAGAGGGCGGGTGGGGTCCAATCAACCAGAGACCGCCCGGGCCCCGCGGGGGGGCCTCGCCGGCACCGTCACTCGATCCAGATCGAGACCTTGTCGTCGCCGTCCTGGATCTCGACGATCTGGCCCGGCTCCATCGAGTCGATCTCCCTGGCGAAGGCGTCCAGATCGAAATCCTTGATGCGCACGCGCGTCTTCTCGCCGCCTTCCGCCGGGGCGTCCAGGTTGACGCTCGCATCGGTCCGGGCGGCGATGCGCAGCACCGCCGTGACCAGGCTCATCGGCAGGTTCACCAGGACCGTGGGGGTCGTCGCCCCTCTCTCGAAGACTCGGATCTTCAGCCAGCGCCCCTTCGCCGTGTCCTTCGCGGCCACGGGGACGGCGGCCAGCGACAGCGCCAGAAGGCCGGCGATCACGGCCAGTGCCACGTTCTTGAGCGACCGTGTCATGGGGTTTCCTCCAGGCGGCCGGGGGACCCGCCCCCCGTCCGACTCAGGGAGATCGAACGGAGGCCGCGCCGAAAAGTTCCCTTAGAGACCGGCGCGCTCTTTCAGGCGGCGCACCTGCGCCGAAAGGCGCCGCAGGCGGAGCGACAGGCTCAGCATGTAGACGGCCAGGACGACCCACACGGCCGTATAGGCGAGATTGAGGAAGCGCAGGCCGCGCTCGACGACCTCGGGGCGCGTGGCGACGTTCTCGGCGACGAATCGGGCGGCCGGCTCCTGCGCCGCGAGCGCGACCAGGGAGGCGATGGACGAGAGATTCAGGAGGATCATGCCGGCTCCGTATTGGCCTTTCGTCTCGAGAGGTGCTGCGCCATTCGGTCCACTTCGTCTTCGAGGGCGCCCGCGCGGCAGCGCAGCACGAGCAGGAGGGCGAAGAGCAGGATGAAAGTGGCCGAGCAGAGCAGAAGGCCCCGCTCCATCGCCGGATCGAGGCCCAGGCCGCCCGAAGCCTTGAGCACTTTCGGGTGCAGGCCACGCCACCACTCCACCGACTTATAGATGATCGGCAGGTCCAGGGCGCCGACGATGCCGAGGACAGCGCCCCAGCGCGCCTCCTGCTCCGGGTTCTCGGCGCTCCGGCGCAGGATGAGATAGCCGGCGTACAACAGCCAGAGGACCAGCGTGGAGGTCAGGCGCACCTCTCCCGTCCACCAGACTCCCCACACCGGCCGTGCCCAGATCGGTCCCGTCAAAAGGACAATGGTGAAGAAGACGACGCCGATCTCGGCGGAGGCGTGCGCCACCAGGTCGTAGCGCCGCTCGCGCTTCCACAGGTAAAGCGCGCTGAACACGGCGCACAGCCCGACCCCCAGGAATCCCGCGAACGCCGAGGGAACATGGAAATAGAAGATGCGCTGGACCACTCCCATTTTCTCTTCGGTGGGAACGACCCGGAAGATCGTGTGCAGGCAGACCGGAACCAGGAGCGCCACCAGGGCCCAGAGCGCCCGTTCCGCCCATGCGACCCTGTCCGACCGCGAAGACTTCTCATTCTGCGCAGGCATCGCGACTCCCCGTCCCGCCCGGGCGTCAGGCCGCGCGGAGCGGGCGCGATGATACCACCGTTCGGGAGTTCCCCCGGCGGGACGGCCGCGCCGGTCTATTGGGGGCTGAGACGCTTCTGGACCGCGGCGATGTACGCCTCGAATTCCGGGTCGCCGTGGAGGGAGATAAGTTCAGGGTCGCGCTCCCCGAAGCCGATGAGCACTCCGAGCTCAAGGGAGCGGCGGAGAGATCGTAGTGCTTCGCCGCGATTGCCGAACTGCGCCCAGAAGCAGGCGAGGTTGTAGCGGCCCGTTCCGCTCTCCGCCAGCGCCTCCGCCATTTTCGCCGCCGCCAGGGCTTCCGCCTTCCGGCCGGCGTGTTGCAAGCTCGAAGCGTAAGCGGCACATTGCGACTGATTGCGGGTCAGCTCGCAGGCCTTGCCCATCGGCTCCACGGCCTCCTCTGCCTTGCCGAGATCGCCCAGCGTAAAGCCGAGCGTCACGAGAGCCCAAGGATCGGAGGGGGACAGTGCCACCGCCTGTCGGGCCCGGATCAGGGCGTCTGGGAGTCGACCGGCGAACCGGAGTGTCTCGGCAAGCCGCGTGAAGATCTCCGCGTTGACCGGGCTGAGGCGGAGGGCCTCCTCCAGGTCGGCCAGGGCGGCGGCGGTATCATCCGTCTGGCTCTCGTTCCAACCACGCAGTCCCAGGACATCCGCTCGGAGATCGGGCGCGAGGTCGCTGCGCGCCAGGACGCCGGTGAACCGCGCGATCGCCTCCCGCAGCAGCCCTTCGCTGCTCTGCACGTAGGCCCGGCTGACCTCAACGGCCGGATGCTGCGGGTCGGCGCGCTCAAGGTCGGCGAGGGCCTTCTCGAGCTCAGCCCGGCGGGCGGCGGATCGGTCGTGATCCCAGGCCGCGAAGACGGCCCGGAGGCGCAGCGCCAGTGCCTCAGGTTCTTTCGGGAACTCCTCCGCGAGCCGCTTCGTCGCCTCGAGAGCGGCTTGGACCTCATGGTGCTGCAGAGCACCGACCGCCTGAATCGCGAGGGGAGACGCGGCGATCCCGGACCCGATGATCGAGTTCTGTGGCAGGTCGTAGAGCCGCGGCAGGGGTGCGCCGAGCTCGACGGCCACCTCCCGGGCCATGGCGAGCGCCAGCTCCGGGATGTTGGCGTCTTCGCCGTCCTGGCGCGTTCCCCACAGGATCCGGTTCTCACCCGCATCCACGAGACTGAGGCTGGCGTGGACGACCGCGCCGTCGCGGACGAGCGCGCCGGTCAGGAGGCGGCCGGCCCCCGCCCCGAGGGCCGCCCTGGAAGGGGCCATCGGGTCCGGCCCTATCTGACCGGTCGCGGCAACCGGCAGCACCCTGATGGTCCGCGACTGGGCCAGGCTGACCGCGAGCGCCTCCGCGAAGGCGCGGCCGACGTAGTCGGCCCCCTCGCTCTGTCCCCGGACCTCCAGCGGCAGAATGAGGACCGCCCTGCCCTCCGCAGCGGGCGTCAGGTTCCACCGCGGAAGGCGGAATCCCAGAAACCATGCCGCGAGGCCGACAGCGGCGAGGGCGGCAGCCGCGGCGAGCGCCTGGAGCGCCATCCTCCTGCGGCGCGCCCGGGTCAGCGGTGCGCGCAGATCGTCGTACGACGGCGAGGAGCCGGATTCGAGATCGCGGCCCAGCCGCTTCAGATCGACGGCCAGGTCCTCCATCGTCTGGTAGCGCTCTGCCCGGTGCGGCGCCATCGCCTTCTGGATGATCCGGTCCAGATCCAGGGGCACTTTGGGGAGCCGCTCGTGCACCGGGACCGGATGGGCTTTCAGGATCTCCTGCAGGACTTCCACATGCGTGGCCCCTGAGAAGGGACGATCTCCCGTGGTCATCTCGTAGAGCACAGCCCCGAGCGCGAAAATGTCGCTGCGGGCATCGAGGGCCTCGCCGCGCGCCTGCTCGGGGGACATGTAGGGGATGGTGCCGATCAGGGGGCCCTTCCCTCCTCTGGCGACCGGCGCCCGGCCACCTCCCGGGTTCTCGGCCACCGAGGCGGTCGTGACATCCGTCGCGTCGCTCGGGGAAAACAGCGTGGCCAGCCCGAAGTCCACCACCTTGACGTCGCCTTCGGCGGTGACCAGGATGTTGCCCGGCTTGAGGTCTCGGTGCAGGAGCCCCTTGCGGTGGGCCCGCGACAGCGCCCGCGCCACCTGGAAGCCCAGGGTCGCCACGGTCCCGGACGACAGGGGCCGGCCGTGAATGATCGCGCTCAGCGGCCTTCCCTCGACGTATTCCATCACGATGAAGTCGAGGTCCTCCTGGCGGCCCAGCTCGTACACCTGCACGATGTGCAGGTCGCTGACCGAGGCGGCGAGGTGCGCCTCGTCCAGGAACATCTGCCGCCGCTTCTCGTCGCGGGCCGCATCGGCGGGCAGCACCTTGATCGCCACGGTCCGATGCAGGACGCTGTCCTCCGCCTTCCAGACGACTCCCATGCCGCCCTCGCCGATCTTCTCGACGAGGCAATAATGGGACAGCATGTGGCCTGGTTCTGAGGTCAGGGGCCGGTCTCCATGTGACAAGGGCCGTGCTGTTGACGATTGGGGAGACGGGTGCCGGAGAAACCGCGTTCGAAGTCCCGGGGCATGGTTGGCACCGTAACGGGACAGGGGACCAAGACCTGAGGCAGGTTACCTGCTCCCGCCAAAAGATGTCAATCAATCTCCCGCAATGCACTCCCGCTTCCCTGGGGCGTCACTCCTCGAGGACGTAGTCGAACAGCAGGACGGCCGCGGCCAGGAAGATGAGGTCGTACGCCGCGGACAGGGCGACCCAGGAGGCGTACCTCTCGAAGGGACGCCCGGCGAAAAGATGGGAGGTCGTCTTGACGGCCGCCAGGGCCACGGGAACGGCGGCGGGGAAGAGCAGGAGGGGAAGCAGCAGCTCGCCGCGCCGGGTGCGGGTGGTCATGGCGGAGAACAGGGTGCCGACCGCCGCGAAGCCGACGGTGTTGAGGACGAGCGCCAGGATCGCCAGGGCGATCCGGCCGCTGAACCGGAAGTTGAACATGACGACCGCGATCGGCACCAGGATCGCCTCAACCG
>JACOUZ010000157.1 GCA_016177515.1 Acidobacteriota bacterium | reverse complement strand
GCTCGAAAAGCCCCTGGGGTGTGTGGACGTACTTGTTTGCCGTTGCCCGGCTGACGGTCGACTCGTGCATGCCGATGTCGTCCGCCACGTCCTTGAGGATGAGCGGCCGCAGGTGGTCGTAGCCGAAGTCCAGGAAGCCCTGCTGGTGCTTGACGATGCTCTTCGCGACCTTGTAAATCGTGCGCTGGCGCTCCTCCAGGCTCTTGATCAGCCGGAAGGCAGAGCGGAACTTCTCGCGCACGTATTCACGGGTCTCCCGGGTGACCTCGAGGTTGTTGCGGTCGATCATCCGTCTGTAGAAGGAGCTGATCCGCAGCCGCGGCAGCCCTTCCTCGTTCAGGACGATCGTGTACCCCTTGTCCACCTTCAGGACGTACACGTCGGGGATGACGTAGTTGTTGCTCCCTGCGTTGTACTTCTTGCCCGGCTTCGGATCGAGGTGCCGGATGGTGTCGATGTAATGCATGACCTCGTCCAGGCTGCAACCGAGCGCCTGCGCCAGATCCTTGAACTTGCGCCCTTGCAGCAGACCCATGTGGTCCTTGACGATGGTCTCTGCCGGAGTGCCCTCCATGTCGTGAAAGGACAGCTGGATCAGCAGGCATTCCTTGAGGTCCCGCGCCCCCACGCCCGGCGGATCCAGCTCCTGCACCAGGTGCAGCGCCCGCTCGATCTCCTCGATCGGATACGGCCCCATGGCGGCGATCTCGTCCAGTGAGGCCGCCAGATATCCAGCCTCGTCCAGATTGCCGATGATGGCGCGGGCGATCTCCCTCTGCCGCGCCGGCACAAGACCCATGTCGAGCTGCCAGAGCAGGTGGTCGGACAGGCTCTGCGGCTTGCTCAGGATGTTCTCGAGTGGCGGCGCCTCGATCTCCTCGGAGGGCGCCTGGGGCCTGTAGCTCAGGTCCATGTAATCCTGGAAATAGGATTCGTAGTCGATCTCCTCGAACGAGTCGCGCTCGGAGTCCTTTTCCGGAGTTTCCGGGGCCTCGCCTTCCGCCTGGGCGGCGCCTTCCGCCGCCTCCCCCTCGGGCTTTTCGGCGTCCGCGGTCCCGTCCTGCAGCTCTTCCAGAAGCGGGTTCTCGGTCAGCTCCTGGGTGATCTCCCCCTGCAGCTCGAGCTTGGTCATTTGCAGCAGCTTGATCGCCTGCTGCAGTGACGGGGTCATGATGAGCTTCTGCGTCATCCGCAGATTGAGCTTCTGCTCGAGCGCCATCTCGGGTGCCTCGCCTTTCCTTCAGTCGGCCGGGAAAGCGGTCGGGGGCGCTTCGGCCGGCTCGCGATCGACGAGCCGGAAGTTGGCCCCCAGATAGATCTCCCGGACCTGGGGATCGGCCGCCAGCTGGTCCGGACTGCCCTTCCGGAAGATCCGACCCTCGGCGATGATGTAGGCCCGGTCGGTAATCCGGAGGGTCTCCTGGACGTTGTGGTCGGTCATCAGGATCCCGATCCCTTTCGCCTTCAATTGATAGATGATTTTCTGGATATCCGCAACCGCAATCGGGTCGATCCCCGAAAAAGGCTCGTCCAGAAGCATGAACGCTGGGGAAATGACCAGGGCCCGGGCGATCTCGGCGCGCCGGCGCTCGCCGCCGGACAGGTTGTAGGCCGGACTCCGGGCCAGGTGGCCGATCTTGAGCTCCTCCAGGACGGCCCCCGTCCGCTGCCGGATCTCCTCCCGCGGCATGTTCAGCGTCTCGAGGATGGCGATCAGGTTCTCCTCCACGGTCAGCTTGCGGAAGATCGACGGCTCCTGCGGAAGGTAGCTGATGCCGCTGCGCGCTCTCAGGTACATTGGCAGGCGCGACACGTCGTGCCCCCCGAGGAGAATCCGTCCGGAATCCGGCTGCACAAGTCCGACGACGCAGTAGAAGGTGGTGGTCTTGCCGGCGCCGTTCGGCCCGAGAAGCCCGACCACCTCGCCGCTCTGAATGTACAGAGAAATGTCGCGGATGACGGGCCGCCCGCGGTAGCTCTTGGTCAGCCCCTCAATGCTTAGTTTTCGGCTCAACCGGCTGAGCTTCCTTGGCTTCTGGCTTGAGGGTAATCCACGTCCGACCGCCGCGCGCGGACTCGGTCAGAATCCTATCCCCCGCCAGATCGAATGTCAATGTTCGCCCGCGCAACATGCGGCCGCTGGCCGCGTCCACCACCTCCGCCAGGCCCTCCTCGTCCTCGAGGACGAGCGTGTCCTGGCCGGCCTGGTAGAGGGCGGAGCGCGCCGTCCCGAAGCTCTGCGCCTTCTTGATCGCCACCGACCCGCGCGCCTCGATGCGGTCGAGGCTGCGGACCCCTTCGCGCTCCAGCAGGTAGGCATCCATGGCGTCGGCCGTGAGGACGGCGTCCTCGCGCGTCAGGTGGACGTCGTCCCGGTAGCGACCCACCCCCTGCGCGTCGTCGAGGGCCAGGCTGGCGGCGGTGATCGCCGTCACGACCGGTCTCGTGGCCGGTCCCGCGGGTCGTTGCGTGAACCGGGTCATGACGTTTCCCGTGGCCCGCAGCTGCCGCGCAAGACGGTCCAGGACGATCTCTTCCCCCTGAAGGCTGTTCCCTTCCTGCCAGACGCGCGCCGCACCGCTGTAAACCGCCCGGTCGGCCTGCTGATCGGCCACGAGCGTCCGCGCCTGGAACGAGATGGCCGAGCGCGAGGCGAAGCCGGGGGCGGTGGAGCCTCCGGTGGAGCCCGGCTGCGAGACCGTCCTTACGTCTCCGCGCGCCTGCAGGACCCGGGCACCGACCATGAGGTCGATCTCCTGGGCCGCAATCCTGTCGGTCGCGGTCATGAGGATGGGCTCGCCGCGCAGCTCGAGGAGGTCGGCGCCGGATCGGTAGCGCGCCGAGCGGCTGCGGGACGTGTAGGCTCCTGAGGTGACGCGACAGTTGCCCGACGCCTCGGCCATTTTCAGTTCGCTGCCGGCGCCGCCGAACTCCGCGGCCAGACTGTCGGCCCGCATCTCGTTGACGGTGCCGTCGGGCCGGGGGGCAAGTGTGGCCACGACATCGCCGAAGGCGTTCATCTGGCGCACCTGGCGGCGCGCATCGTCGAACTGCACCTTGAGATAGTTCCCGTACAGGACGTCTCCGCCGCGCTCCACCCGGACGTTGTCGGTGAACACCGCCGTGTTGCGGTCGAGGGAGGCCACCAGGTCGCCGGAACTGATGGTGACGGGACGAGCCGTCTCCTCCGTACTGATGCGCAGGATCACCCGGTCGGGGATCTTGATCTGGCGATCGGAGACCAGGTAATTCATCCCGCGCCCCTGGCCTTCGAGCCCTCCGACGCTGAAGGCGATGTCGTCCGCGGTGAAAATCATGTCGCGGTCATTGTCGTAGAACAGCGTTCCGGTGCGCAGCGACAGGCCCTCTTCCCGTCCTTCGACGCTCACGTTGCCCGACAGGCGAGCCCGGCGCTCGGCGGCGTCGAACTGGCCCTCGAGGCCCGAGACCGTCACCTGCCCGCCCCGGCCATCGTGGATGGTCAGCTCGACGCCCTCGAGCAGCTTGCGATCGCCCGCGAACCCGGTGACGCTCTCCGCCCGCAGCGTGAAGGCGGGGCGCCCTTCGCGGCTGCCGTTCACTTCGAAATCGTCGGAGCGGTCCACCACGGGACCCTGCCGCGAGGGCGTCGGGGATGCCGGCGCCATCGTGATCTCGGTCTGGGGTGCTCCGCGCCGGCCGTAGCTCATGACCACGGCGACAATGAACCCGGCGAGGACCATGAGGACCAGGACGCGCAGCACCATGACGGCCCTGAACGGCCTCCAATGGATGCGCTCCGTCCCCCGTAAACCGGGCATGCGTCCCCTCAGCGAGCCTTGAATGAAGGCTTGCGCTTTTCAAGAAAGGCGCGCGTTCCCTCGCGCATGTCCTCCGTCGCGCAGGACAGGCCGAACAGAGTCGCCTCTGTGGAGAGTCCTTCCACCAGGCCCATCTGCAGGCCTTCGTGCACAGCCTGCAGGACGAAGCGCAGGGCCACGGGTCCCCGGGCCAGGAGAGTGCGCGCCAGCGCCTCCGCCGAGGCCGCCAGCTCGGCCGCCGGCACCACCCGGTTGACCAGCCCGATGCGGTGCGCCTCGCGGGCGTCGATCGGCTCGCCCGTCAGGAGGATTTCAAGTGCCCGGCCGGGCCCGACGATCCGGCTCAGCCGCTGGGTCCCGCCGTAGCCCGGGATGATCCCGAGGGTTACTTCGGGCTGCCCGAGTTTCGCCGTGTCGGCCGCCAGGCGCAGCGTGCAGGCCATGGCCAGTTCGAGCCCGCCGCCCAGCGCGTATCCGTTGATGGCAGCGATACTCGGCTTCCCGAGGCGCTCCAGTCGGTTCAGGACGTCCTGCCCGCGACGGGCGAAAGCCGCGCCCTCGACGGGGGTGTGGGACGCCAGCTCGCCGATATCGGCGCCGGCGACGAATGCCTTCGCGCCCATTCCGGTCAGGATCAGCACACCCGTCCCCGCGTCCTCCCCCGCCGCCGCCACCGCCCGGTCGATCTGCCGCATGGTCAGGCGATCGAGGGCGTTCAGCTTCTCCGGCCGGTTGATGGTCAGCCGCGCGATGCCGTCCCGGCTCTCGTACAGCACTCGGTCCGAACCGTCCATCGTCCCTCCTCCCTCGCGGGGTCCCGCCGCCTCCGGGGTCCGGCGCGACCGAACGCCCGCAGAGGCTTCTAACGCTGCGTCAGAAAGTCGTTCGCCCGGGGGGGCTCGCTGGCGTAGTCGTAGAACCCCCGGCCGGTCTTGCGCCCGTGGAACCCCGCCAGGACCATCCGCTTCATCAGCGGTGGGGGGGCGAACCGCCGATCGCGGAACTCGTCGAACATGATGTCGGCAATGTAATACGTCGTGTCGATCCCGACCAGATCCAGAAGCGTGAGAGGGCCCATGGGATGGCCGCAGCCGAGCTTCATGCCCTGATCGATGTCGGAGATGCTGCCGACCCCCTCCTCCAGGGCCCGGATGGCATCCAGGATGTACGGCACCAGCAGACGGTTCACAATGAAGCCCGTGCGGTCCAACGTCCGGACCGGCACCTTCCCCAGGTTCTTCGCGAAGCCCACGACCGTCTCTTCGACAGCCGGTTCGGTCCGGATGGTGCGGATGACCTCGACCAGCTTCATGAGCGGGACCGGGTTGAAGAAGTGCAGCCCGACGAACCGCTGCGGCCGTTTCGTGGCGATCGCCATTTCCGTGATCGACAGCGACGAGGTGTTGCTGGCGAGGATCGCCTCCTTCTTCAGGGAGCGCTCGAGCCGGCTGAAGGCTTCCCTCTTGGCTTCCAGGTTCTCGATCACGGCTTCGATCACGAGATCGCAATCCTTGAGGCTCTCGTAGTCGGTCGTGCCGGACAGCCGCGACAGGGTCGCCTGCCTCTCCTCCGGCCGGACCTTCCCCTTCGCGACGCCCGCGGCGAGGAACTGGTCGATCCTCTTCAGACCGGTGTCCAGGAGTTCCCGGGAGACCTCGAGCACCGTGGTGGAATAGCCGGACTGTGCGGCGACCTGGGCGATGCCCGACCCCATCAGGCCGCATCCCAGGACCCCGACCTTCTTGATCTCCATCATGTCGCCTCCAGCCCGGGAGCCGCGCCGGGCGCTGTCCTCCAGTGTTTGGCGGGAGCGAATGCCTCGACGACCACGGCGATGCCCTGCCCTCCGCCGATGCAGGCGCTGGCGATGCCGAACCGGCCGCCCCTCCGTTTCAACTCGAGAAGGAGCGTCAGGACCAGGCGGGTTCCGGTCGCGCCCAGGGGGTGGCCGAGCGCCACGGCCCCGCCGTTGACGTTCACGCGCTCCCGGTCCAGCGCGAGCTCCTTCTCCACCGCCAGGTATTGCGCCGCAAACGCCTCGTTGATCTCGAACAGATCGATTTCGCTCAGGGACAGGCCGGCGCGATCGAGGGCCTGACGGATGGCCGGCACGGGGCCGATGCCCATGATCTGCGGAGGCACACCCGCCACGCCGTAAGTCATCACCCGGCCCAGCGGACCCGCCGGCAACGCTTTCGCCGCCGCCGCTGACGCCACGACGACCGCGGCGGCCCCGTCCACCATCCCCGAGGCGTTGCCGGCGGTCACGTAACCCTTCCCCTGGAAGGCCGGCGGCAGCCTGGCCAGGCCCTCGAGCGTGGTGTCCGGCCGCCGGTGATTGTCCTCCAGAACGGCGACCTCCCTGCCGCTTTCGCGCACGGTCACCGGCACGATTTCGTCCCGGAGCTTCCCGGCCCGAACCGCCGCCCCGGCGGCTTGCTGGCTGCGCAGGGCGTAGCGGTCGGCCTCCGCGCGCGTGATGCCCCGCTCCTGCGCCAGGTTGTCTGCCGTCTGCGCCATGGAGTATCCACAATGACTGTCGAGGAGCCCCACCAGGAGGGCGTCCTCGAGCCGGGCGTGCCCCATGCGCAGGCCTGCCCGCAGCCCGCGCACCACGTGCGGGGCCTGGGTCATGTTCTCCATGCCCCCGGCCAGGACCACGGCCGCCTCCTCGAGCCCGATGAGGGAGGCGGCCGTCACAACGGACTGGATCCCCGATCCGCACAGGCGGTTGAGGGTGAGGGCCGGGACGGAGTCCGGCAGGCCCGCCTTGAGCGCGACATGGCGCGCTCCGTACAGGGCGTTGGCGCTGGTCTGCATGGCGTTCCCGAACACCACGTGATCGATGCGCGCCGGATCGGCGCCCGAGCGCGCGAGGGCGCCCCGCGCGGCGATGGCCCCCAGCTCGATCTCGCTGAGATCGCGGAAATGCGTGTTGTGCTCGGCCATTGCCGTACGGGCGCCCGCCACGACGAGGGCCTCGAAGATCGGGGGGCGGCGGGTCACGGGGTCCTCCCGGCGCGTTCGCCGGGATCCGGCAGCCGATGGTGATCGGCCCTCTTGATCGTCTGACGGAAGTCTTGCGCCTCGACCCTCACCACATGGCACATCTCCAGGAGGCGGGAGTGGACGCGCGGCCCGATGCGGTCCTTCAGAGTCGGCCCCCGGCCGCCCGCGGATTCATCCATGTAGTTCGTGGTCACGATCGTGGACCGTTTCTCGTTGTACCGCGTGGTCACGATGTGCGACAGCGTTTCCTCGAGCCACGGACTGAACTGCCGGCCTCCCAGATCGTCAAGAAGGACAATCTCGGTCTGCAGGACCGGCTGCAGGAGATCGAGCTCGCTCATCCCTGACTGGCGGTCGAAGGTGGCCTGCAGCTGGCGCAGCAGATCCTGCACGTCGCAGAACTGGCACGGCACGCCTTTCTGGATCGCCAGGCGCCGGAGGATGGCCACGGCGAGGTGGGTCTTGCCGACTCCCGGTGGCCCGATCAGCATCAGACCGCGATCGCTGAGAGGGTATTCCTCCGCGAACCGCTCGGCCGTCGTCCGGGCTCCCTGCAGCGACATCTGGTGCGGCGGGATGGCGTCGAAGTTTTCGAACTCGCAGTCGTGATAGCGCCGCGGGATGCGCGCCGCCAGCAGGAACTCGCCGACCCCCGCGGGCCGGTCCTTAGGGACGGAGCGGCAGGCGCAAGGTCGCGCCCGAGCGGCGTCACGCTCGCCCACGATGACGAAACCGCTTCCGCCGCACCGGGCGCATTCCCCGCTCTCAACTTCGATCATCGACGACACCCCTGAGGCCGAGGGCCACGGCGGGGCCCCGGCCGGGCACGCGGCCAGGCACCTAGTTCAGATAACCCTGCAGCTGCTGGCATTTCTGGGAGCGATTCAGTTTTTCCAGCGCCTGCGCCTCGATTTGCCGGATGCGCTCGCGCGACAGGCCCATCATCTCGCCAATCTCCTTCAGCGTCTTGGGCTCCCCTTCCTCCAGTCCGAAGCGCAGCCGCAGGACCTTCTGTTCCTTGGGATCGAGCTCTCCCAGGCAGGCGTACAGGTGGTCTTTCAGGGAGGATCGCAAAAGGGCCATGTCGGCCGGCGGAATCACGTCCTGTTCGAGCTTGTCCGACAGGTGGAATTCATGCTCTTCGTCAATCACGGTCGAAAGCGAGACATTCTCGTCCGCGACCTGCAGCAGGCTCGTGACTTCGTCCACCGGAATCTCCAGCTTGGCGGCGATCTCGTCCGCGGTCGGATTGCGCTCCAGGTCGAGCGTCAGCTGAGAGATGGTCTTGCCGATCCGGTAAAGCAGATTGGCCTGCTTCTGCGGCAGCCGGAAGGCGCCGCTCTGGTCCGAGAGCGCATGGATGATGGCCTGGCGCACCCACCAGACGGCGTAGGTGATGAACTTGACGTTCTTCTTCGGGTTGAAGCGCTTGGCCGCCTCGATCAGGCCGATGTTGCCTTCGTTGATCAGGTCGAGGAAGGAGAGGCCGCAGTTGCGATACTTCTTGGCGAAGCTGACCACGAAGCGGAGGTTGGCCTCCACCAGCTTGCGGAGGGCTTCCTTGTCGCCCTTCTGGATGCGATCTCCGAGGACCTTCTCTTCGTCGGGGGTGATGCGTGGCAGCTTGGATATCTCCTGCAGGTACTTCTTCAGCGTCTCGGATGAGGCCGCGCTTCGCTTCCCGGCTGCCCGTTCCTCTTCCACCCATCACCCCTTGTCGGTCTTGAACGCGCGCCCGGCTGCCGGGACTTTCACCAGCGCCCGGGACGATTCGATCGGCCCCTCCTGCCTCCGGCGGCTCAGCTCGTGCCGCACTTCCGAAATAAAACGGTCCATGTCCTCCTGCATCCTCTCGATCCTCCGGCGGAGATTCATGATGATCTCGACGCCGGCGAGGTTGACGCCCAGCTCCCGCGTGAGGTTCAGGATGAAGGAAAGACGCTCGAGATCGTCCTCCGAATACAGCCGGGTGTTTCCCTGCGTCCGGGACGGTTTGACCAGGCCCTCGCGTTCGTACAGGCGGAGCGTCTGCGGATGCACCTCGAAGCGTTCGGCCACGACGCTGATCATGTAATACGACTTGTTGTCCCGACGCTTCTCCCTCCCGGCCCGGCGCCGGGCGCGGCCCTCAGGTGCGGATGCCACGGCGCATCTCCTCGCCCGGATGCAGGGCGCCGAGCTCTCTCAGCAACTGCCGGGATCGTTCGTCGTTCGCGCGCGGCGTGACGACATGGACCTCCACGTACTGGTCTCCGCGCCCCGATCCGCGCAGGAGCGGGGCGCCCTTGCCGCGCAGCCTGAATTTCTGGCCGCTTTCCGTGCCCGGCGGGACTTTCACGCTCGCCCACCCGTCCACCGTCGGGACCTGGATGCGGGCACCCAGCGCCGCTTCCGTCATCGAGACCGGCACGGTGCAGTGGATATTATCACCGATCCTCCGGAAGAAGGGGTGCGTGGACACCTGGGTCACGATGTAGAGGTCACCGTTAGGGCCGCCGTTCCTGCCCGCATGCCCTTTCCCTGCCACGCGCACGCGCGATCCGCTGTCGACTCCGGCTGGAATGTGGATCTTCAGGGTCTCGCGGCGCCTGAGCACTCCGGCGCCCGCACAGTTCCCGCACCCCTCGGTGCCCAGCATCCCTTCGCCGGCGCAACGCCTGCACATTGTGGCGAACCGAAGAAGTCCGGAGACGTGGCTGATCCGGCCGGTGCCGGCGCATTCCGGGCAGGGACGGCGCGATCGGGAGGGGACCGTCCCCGAGCCGTTGCAGCGCGGGCAGGGCGATTCGGAGTCCAGCGCGACCTCGGTCGTCGTCCCGCGCAGCGCGTCGAAGAACCCGATCGACAGCGTGCGGGTGATGTCCGCACCCGCGAGCGGCTCCCTCTCCTCCCGCCTCTCGGCGGCGTGGTGCCCGAAGATCTCCGAGAAGAAAGACGAAAAGCCCGTGGCCGCTTCGCCGAAGTCGAACTCCATCTCGCCGCCGGCGCCGGCCGCGCCGAAGGGCCCGGCCGCCGCACCCGCACCGTATTGCAGCTCGATATCGTGCTTCTTCCGCTTCTCGGAATCCGACAGGACGTCGTAGGCCTCGGAGATCTGCTTGAAGCGCTCCTCGGATCGCTTGTCTCCGGGGTTGAGGTCGGGGTGGTGCTTGCGCGCCAGCCGGCGATAGGCCTTCTTGATGTCGGCGAGCCGCGCCTTGCGCTCGACCCCCAGCACCTCGTAGAGATTGACCACTAATGTACCTGCACCTTGATGGGGCGGACGCGGGAGCCGGCGGACTTGGGAAGGGAGACCTCCAGGACGCCGTGGCGGATGCGGGCGTCGACCAGGCTTCCGTCGACCGGGGCCGGCAAGTAGAAGGTGCGCGAGAACGAGCCGTACGGCCTCTCGATGCGCAGCGCCGACCTCGCCTCCTTTTCGAGTGCGCGCCGTCCCTGGAGCGTGACGATGGCCCCCTCCACCTTGATCTGGACGTCCTCGCGGCGCACGCCGGGCACCTCCGCCGTGAGGACGAACTCCTCGCGGTTCTCGCGCACGTCCACCGGAGGCATCCAGCCGGCGAGACCGTCCGATGAAAAATCACCCCTTCTCTGGACCGACTCCAGCAGCCGGTTCAGGCGCTCCTTGAGAGAGATCAGGTCGCGTATCGGATCCCAACGGGCCGCCTCGATCCCGCGGCGCGGAGGCCGGGCCGTCCGGGAGGTCATTTCTTGTTCTCGTCGACGTCGACGAACTCCGCGTCGATCACATCGCCGTCCTTGCGCCCCGTTCCGCTCCCTCCGGCGGCCGACGATTCGCCCGTGGCGCCTGCGGCGCCGGTCGCTCCTCCCGCGCCGGCTCCGACCTTCTGGTAGAGGAGCTCGGCCAGGTGGTGCGAGGACTTGTCGAGGTTCTTCAACGCCTCATTGATCCGATCCGTGCCTCCTTCGGCGATGGCCTTCTTGACGGCTTCGACGGCGGCGCGGATGCTGCGTTCGTCCTCCGCGGACACCTTGTCGCGATTCTCGTCCAGGAGCTTTTCGATCTGGTAGACGCGGGTGTCGGCGGTGTTGCGAGCTTCGATCTCCTCCCGCTTGCGGTGATCCTCGTCGGCGTGGGCCTGGGCCTCCTTGACCATCTTGTCGATGTCGTCCTTGGTCAGGGTCCCGGTGCCGCTGATCGTGATCTTCTGTTCCTTCGTCGTGGCGAGGTCCTTGGCCGAGACGTTCAGGATGCCGTTGGCGTCGATGTCGAACGTGACCTCGATTTGCGGGACGCCTCGCGGTGCGGGCGGGAGCCCGACCAGGTGGAACCGGCCGAGCGTCCGATTGTCGCGGGCGAGGTCGCGCTCTCCCTGAACCACGTGCACCTCCACACTGTTCTGGTTGTCGGCGGCCGTCGAGAAGATCTCGCTCTTGCGCGTCGGGATGGTCGTATTGCGCTCGATGAGCCGGGTCATCACTCCGCCCAGGGTCTCGATGCCGAGCGACAGCGGCGTGACGTCGAGCAGAAGCAGGTCCTTCACCTCCCCGCCCAGCACGCCCGCCTGGACTGCGGCGCCGATCGCCACGACCTCGTCGGGGTTGACGCCCCGGTGCGGCTCCTTGCCGAAATACTGCTGCACCAGCTCCTGGATCTTCGGGATGCGGGTCGATCCGCCGACCAGGACGACCTCGTCGATGTCCGAGGGCTTGAGTCCCGCGTCCTTCAGCGCCTGAACGACGGGCGGCAGGGATCGCTCGAACAAATCATTGGCGAGACGCTCGAACTGGGAGCGGGACAGCTTGAGCTGAAGATGCTTGGGGCCGCCGGCGTCCGCGGTGATGAACGGCAGGTTGATCTCCGTTTCGGTCACGGTGGACAGCTCGCACTTGGCCTTCTCGGCCGCCTCCTTGAGGCGCTGCAGGGCCATCCGATCTTTGGAGAGGTCGATCCCCTGATCCTTCTTGAACTCGGAGTTGATCCAGTCGACGATGCGCTGATCGATGTTGTCGCCGCCCAGGTGCGTGTCGCCGTTGGTCGCTTTCACCTCGACCACGCCCTCGCCAACCTCGAGAATCGAGATGTCGAACGTGCCACCGCCGAAGTCGTAGACCGCGATCACTTCGTCCTTTTTCTTGTCCAGGCCGGACGCCAGCGCAGCGGCCGTGGGCTCATTGACGATGCGCTCGACCTCGAAGCCGGCGATCCGCCCGGCGTCCTTGGTGGCCTGC
>JACOUZ010000173.1 GCA_016177515.1 Acidobacteriota bacterium | reverse complement strand
TCTGCGCCGCCTACTTCTTCCACGAAGGGGACGAGGATGACTGAGGGGCGCGCGGCCGGCGCCGTGTGGACGCCCGGGGGGGCGGCCTGATGGGCTTCCCCGCGCAGCGCCCGAGGCGCCTGCGGCGCACCGAGGCGATCCGGTCGCTGGTGCGCGAGACCGATCTGTCCGCCGGGGACCTCGTCCTGCCGCTGTTCGTCTGTCCCGGGAAGAGGGTGCGGCAGGAGATCGGGTCGATGCCCGGGCAGTTCAACCTGTCGGCGGACGAGGCGGTGGCGGAGGCGCAGGAGGCACGCTCGCTCGGCGTGCCGGCGGTCATCCTGTTCGGCATCCCGCCGTCGAAGGACGCGAGGGCCTCGGGCGCCTACGACCCGCACGGTATCGTGCAGGAGGCGGCCTCCGCCATCAAGAAAGAGGCCCAGGGGATGCTGGTCGTCGCCGACGTATGCCTGTGCGAGTACACGGACCACGGGCACTGCGGCGTCGTGCAGGGGGACGACATCCTGAACGACGAGACGCTCGATCTCCTGGCGAAGACGGCGGTGTCGCAGGCGCGCGCCGGCGCCGACATCGTCGCCCCTTCCGACATGATGGATGGCCGGGTCGCGGCCATCCGCAGCGCCCTCGACGCCGCGGGGCTCGACCAGGTGCCGATCCTGTCGTACGCGGCGAAGTACGCCTCGGCGTTCTACGGTCCGTTCCGGGAGGCGGCGCAGTCGGCACCGAAATTCGGCGACCGCCGCAGCCACCAGATGGATCCTGCCAACGTCCGCGAGGCGCTGAAGGAGGTTCTGCTCGACGTCGAGGAGGGGGCCGACATGGTCATGGTCAAGCCGGCCCTGCCGTACCTGGACGTCATCTGCCGCGTGCGGCAGGCGGTCAACGTGCCGGTGGCGGCGTACCACGTCTCCGGCGAGTACGCCATGCTGGCCGCCGCGGCCCGGAACGGCTGGATCGACCGCGAGCGCGTCATGCTGGAGTCGCTCGTCTCCATCCGGCGCGCCGGGGCCGATCTCATCGTCACCTATTTCGCCAAGGAGGCCGCGCGGCTGCTCGGGAAGTGATCGCCCCTTCCCGGGACGCTCACCTCGCGATCTCCGCCCATAGACCCATGGGAAGCGTCTCCCGCGGTCTCTTCGAGAAGGCCCGCCTGGTCATCCCGGGCGGGGTGAACTCTCCCGTGCGCGCCTTCAAGGCGGTGGGGGGTGACCCGCCGTTCTTCGCGCGCGGCCAGGGCGCCCTCCTGACGGACGTCGACGGCAACGAATACATCGATTACGTCTGCTCCTGGGGCCCTCTGATCCTCGGCCACGCGCACCCGGAGATCGTGCGCGAGGTGCAGGAGGCGGCGAAGAGCGGCACGTCGTTCGGCGCCCCCAACCCGCACGAAGTCGAGCTGGCGCGCCTGGTGGTCGAATCCGTCCCGGGAATCGAAAAGGTGCGCATGGTCAACTCCGGGACCGAGGCGACCCTGTCGGCCCTGCGCCTGGCCCGGGCCTGCACCGGGCGCGATCTCATCGTCAAGATGGACGGCTGCTACCACGGCCACGTGGACGCGCTCCTGGTGAAGGCGGGGTCGGGCGTGGCGACGCTCGGGCTTCCGGGCACGCCGGGGGTGCCGGCGCGGGTGGCGGAGCAGACGCTCGTCGTCCCCTACAACGACCTGGACGCCTTCGCCAGCCTGGCGAAAGCGCGCGGCAGGGAGATCGCCTGCGCCATCGTCGAGCCGGTGGCGGCCAACATGGGGGTCGTGCCCCCCAGGCCCGGCTACCTGGAGGGCCTGCGCGAGATCACCGCGAAGCACGGCATCCTGCTGATCTTCGACGAGGTGATCACCGGCTTCCGGCTGGCTTTGGGCGGGGCCCAGGAGCTGTACCGCATCACACCCGACCTGACGACGCTCGGGAAGATCCTCGGCGGCGGGCTGCCGATCGGCGCCTACGGCGGGCGCGAGGAGATCATGGACCGCGTGGCGCCGGAAGGGGACGTCTACCAGGCCGGGACCCTGGCCGGAAACCCGCTGGCGATGCGCGCCGGCATCGCCATGCTGAAGGGACTGCGCGCGCCGGGCGTGTACGCGGCGCTGGAGAAGTCGTCCGCCCGCCTGGCCCAGGGCCTCGCCGCGGCGGCCGAGGAGTCGGGCACCCCGGCGCGCGTGACCCGCGTCGGGTCGCTTTTGACCCTGTTCTTCACTTCGCACGACCCGGTTGACTGGCAAAGCGCGTCACGCTCCGACACGCGCCGCTTCGCCGCCTACTTCCGCCGCATGCTCGAGCGCGGCATCTACCTGGCCCCGTCGCAATACGAGGCGTTGTTCGTCTCGCTGTCCCACACCGACGAGCAGATCGAAAGAACGATCGCCACCGCCCGCGAGGTCCTGAAGGGGATGCGCTGGGGGCCGGAGGCCTGAACGCCCCCGGGAGCCTGTCCGAGTATTGGGCCGGCTTGCGCGCGGCTATAATCCGCCGGTGCTCGAGCTCAATCAGTTCGAAGGATGCCCGTTCTGCGAGAGGGTCCGCGAGCACTACGGCCGGAAGGACGGTTGATGCCCGAGTTCATCTTCACCATGAAGGACCTGCGCAAGGTGGTCCCGCCGAAACGCGAGATCCTGAAGGGGATCTGGCTGTCGTTTTACTTCGGCGCCAAGATTGGCGTCATCGGAGCGAACGGCTCGGGGAAGAGCTCGCTTTTGCGCGTCATGGCGGGGGAGGACCACGAGTTCATGGGGGAGGCGTTCCCGGCGAAGGGGATCAAGGTCGGGTTCCTGCCGCAGGAGCCGCGCCTGGACCCGAAGAAGACCGTGCTCGGCAACGTCGAGGAGGGGGTGGCCGGGACGCGGGCGCTCCTCGATCGCTTCAACGCGATCAGCGACCGGCTCGGCCGGCCGCTCGCGGGGGAGGAGATGGAGCGCCTGCTCGAGGAGCAGGCGAAGGTCCAGGACCAGATCGACGCCGCCAACGCCTGGGAGCTCGAC
>JACOUZ010000172.1 GCA_016177515.1 Acidobacteriota bacterium | reverse complement strand
GTGAGAGCAGGAACGGGTAGCGGCCCTCGAACAGGAAGCCTCCCCACCAGGCCGCGGGAGACAGCCGCGTCGGATCGCCGAACAGCCGCGGCAGCACCGCCTCGGGAAGGCGCGCCGGCTGGAGCGACCATTTCAGCCCTTCCGCCGGCCCGAACCCCGCTCCCCGCTCGCTGATGGGCAGCAGGGCGCTCGCCGGGAGGATCTGGGCGGCGGCCAGAAGCGCCGCCAGGGCCAGGACCAGGGCCAGGGCTCCCAAGGCGGCGGCCGGCGCGGGGATCCGGTCACCCCGAGGCCGGGACGTCGTCCCCAGGACGATCCCGGAAAGAAGCAGGGCCAGAATCGAGGCGGGCTCCGCCGCCGCCAGGATGACGGCGGCGCACAGGGCGGCCGGGCCCAGGAGCCAGCGCCGGCCCGGCTCCAGGCCGCGCAGGAAGGCCCAGAGGCCGATCGGCACCCACGCGGCCGCGGACAGCACGTTCTGCATGCTCGCGAGAGACGCCGCGGGACCCGAGAACGCCAGGACCGCCGCCGCCATCGCCGAGCCCTCCCGTCCCAAATCGAGCGCCCGGGCCAGGAGGTACCCTCCCGCGGCGAGCAGCACGAACTGCAGGACGATCGAAGCGGTGAAGGCGGCGTGAAGAGGCAGGACGAAGAACAGCGCCGTAATCGGATGCAGCACCAGAGCGTTGGGATTGGCGAAAAGCGGCGTGCCGCCACCATGATACGGGTCCCAGAGGGGCAGCGACCAGGCGCTCAGGCGCTCGGTGATGTAGGCGCGCAGCGGGGCGTGGTTCTGGGAGACGTCGCGGAGGTAGAAGCGGCGCCCGACGAGGGGGCCGTGAAAAGCGAGCAGCAGGAGGAGGACCAAAAGGACGCCGGGCAGCGCCGCCTGCAGGCGCTCCACGGCCCGGTGGTTTCCCGCATGATTCGCCGGCATGCGCCCTTTCCCGTTCCGGGCCCCTGGCGGCTAGCCCACGCTGGCCCGGGGTTCCTTGCGCCCGTCCAGGAGGCGGTACTTCTTCGCAAAGTAGCGGAAGGAGCGGAAGCTCATGCCGAGGATTTCGGCAGCCCTGGTCTGCACGCCCTGGGCACGGCGCAGCGCCTCATTCATGTAATGCTCCCGCAGGCGCTCGAGCTGGCGCTCCAGGTCGATGCCTCCGTCGCCGAGCGCGATCGGCAGCTCCTGGGCGGGCCGGCCGCCGCTCGTGACCTCGCGCGACAGGCTCTCCGCGGTGATGGCGTCGGACGTCTCCAGCGCCACGGCCCTCTCGAGGACGTTCTCCAGCTCGCGCACGTTCCCGGGCCAGTCGTGCCCGGTCAGGCGGCGCATGGCGTCCTCGTTGATGCGCGTGATCTTCTTCCCCATGATCCGGCTGTACTTGACCAGGAAGTGCAGCGCCAGCTTGGGAATGTCCTCGGGCTTCTCTCTGAGTGCCGGCATGCGGATCTGGATGACGTTGATGCGGTAGTACAGATCCTCGCGGAAGCGTTTCTGCTTCACCAGCTGCTCCAGGTCCTGGTTGGTCGCGGCCAGGACGCGCACGTTGACTTCGATCTCGTCCGTGCCTCCCACCCGCCTGATGCGTCGCTCCTGAAGAACGCGCAGCAGCTTGATTTGCATGGCGGGCGTGGTGTCGCCAATCTCGTCCAGGAAAAGGGTTCCCCCGTCGGCGACCTCGAACAGTCCTTTCTTGGCGGTCACCGCCCCGGTGAACGATCCGCGCGTGTGGCCGAACAGCTCGCTCTCCAGCAGCTCGTCGGGCAGGGCCCCGCAGTTGATCGACACGAACGGGCGGTCCCGGCACGGGCTGCCCGCGTGGATGGCGCGTGCCACCAGCTCCTTCCCCGTTCCCGACTCGCCCGAGACCAGCACGGTGCTGTTGGTCGGCGCGATTTTGGCGATGAGATCGAAAACCTCCCGCATCCCTGGGCCGTCCCCCACCATCTCGTCGAAGCGCAGCCTTTCCTTCAGCTCCCGTTTCAGCGCCCGGTTTTCATGCTCCAGGCGGCGCTTCTCCAGGGCGTTGCGCACGACGGCCTTCATTTCCTCCACGTCGAACGGCTTGACGATGTAGTCGTAGGCCCCGAGCTTCAGGGCCTCGATCGCGCTCTCGGTCGACGCGTAGGCCGTGATCAGGATCACCGGAGTGTCCGGGTTGGCCGCCTTGGTCTGCTTCAGAACTTCGAGCCCCGACTTCCCCGGCATGGAGAGGTCGCTGATGATCAGGTCGAACTCCCCCTTGCCGATCAGCTCCGCAGCTCGGTCCGCTGATTCCGACTGGGCCACCGCGTACCCCTCCTTCTTCAGCAGGATGGAGAGGAAGTCGCGCATGCCCTGCTCGTCGTCGACGATCAGGATGCGGTCCATCGTCTCTCTTCCTGGAGCGCGGCCGGAGCCGCGGCGCGCGGCAGGTGCAGGACCACTTCGGCCCCCGCACCCTTGCGGCTTCTGACCCGGATCTTCCCGCCGTGCTCCTCGATGATGCGGTAGACGATCGCCAGCCCCAGCCCGGTGCCGCTCGGGAACGATCCGTGGAACGGCTGGAAATTGCTCGCGACGTCCTCCTCCGACATGCCGATTCCCGTGTCGGCGAACGTGACCGTCACCCGGCCGTCCCCCAGGTCCATGGCGCTGACCGTCAGGACACCCCCCTCGGGCATCGCCCGGAGCGCGTTCTTGGCCAGGTTCCAGAACACCTGTTTCATGCGGTTCACGTCGAACGCGAGGCGGATGGACGGCGGGCGGAAGCGGGTCTCCACCTTGTGGTGCCCCCTCATCTCCTCGCTGTTCTCCAGGAGGCTCAGCGTCTCGCGCAGCACGCCCACGACGTCGGCCGGCTCGGGATGAAAGCGTCCGGGCTTCGCGAACAGCAGAAAGTCGCGGATGATCTGGTCCAGGCGCTTGGATTCCTTGACCACGATGTCCATCAGCTCTCCCGCCTCTCCCTGCGGCTTCAGGTCGCGCCTGAGGACCTGCACGGAGCCGCTGATCGAGGCGAGGGGATTCCGGAGCTCGTGCGCCACGCCGGCCGCCATCTCGCCCAGCGCCGCCATGCGCTTCTTCAACGCCACCTCATCCTCCAGGGCCCGGATCTCCGTGAGGTCCTGAAATATGAAGATCATGCCGAGGGGAGCGCCGGATCGCTCGCGGAGGGTCGAGACGGTGAAACCGAGAAACAACCGGCGGCCGCGCAGGTCCTCGTAGTCCAGCTCGACGCGGAAGCGCTTCTTCTGTTCCAGGGCCGAGCGCACGCGCCGCAGGAACTCGGCCGGCTGGCCGATCACCTGCAGGATGTTGCGCCCGAACAGGTCCGTGGATGCCAGACCCGCGATCTCCGCGGCGCCGCGATTGGCGAATGTGATGGTTCCATGACAGTCGGTGGTCATGAGTCCCGGGTTCATGCTCTCGAACATGTGGTAGTTGTATTCGCGAAGCTGCGCCAGGTCCACCCGCCACCTCTGCAGCTCGCGGCCGGAGCGCC
>JACOUZ010000155.1 GCA_016177515.1 Acidobacteriota bacterium | reverse complement strand
CTCGGCGCGGCGCTCCTCCTGGCGGCCGCGGGGGCGGCCGTGGTCCTGCCGAGGGTCGGACGGGAGGCGCCCGGGCTTCTGCTCCCGGCGGCGGTCCTGGCGGGAGTCGGGATTCTCACCTCCGTGGCGGCGCTTATGGTGCACCGGCGCCTCGGGGGCGGGGCGGCCCTCGGGGCGTTCGGCGCCGGCCTGGTCGCGATCTACTTGGTGATCGCGGTCCACGTCCTGCCGGCCCTGGATCCCTACAAGTCGGCGCGCGCGTTCTGCGGCCGCATCGTAACCGCCGTCGGCGGCGACTCCCTGGCGATGTACCCGGACTACCGCCCGACCTACGTCTACTACACCGAGCGGTTCATCCCCGTGCTCCGGACGCGCGCCGAGCTCAAGAGCTTCTTCTCGTCGGGACGGCGCGCCTTCTGCCTGATCGAGGACAACGTCTACGCGGCGGAGCGGAGAGCGCTCGCAGCCGATCTCGAGATCGTCGACCGGCAGAAGGTCGGACACCGGGAGATGCTCCTCGTCGCCGGCGGAGCCACAGCCCTTCCCGGCTCCGGGGGAGGCGGGCCGTGAGCCGGGCGATCAGTCGTCCGCATTCCGCTCCCATGCTTTTTCATGCTCACGGGCTCCTGGTGATCGCGCTCCTGCTCCTGGGGCCGGCCTGGGCGGGAAGCTCCCGGGCACGGGAGCCGGAAAAGGGCGGGCCGCCGGAGAAGGAACAGCAGGCGGCGGGATCGCCGCGCGGGATCCGGCCGTCCGGCGCGCCCATGGACTGGCGGCAGATCGGGCGGGACGCACGCTACGTCTACGGCAGGCCGGCGCACCTGGACCGTTCGGGATGGCTGAAGCTGGGGGCGGTCGTCGGGACCGGAGCCGCCCTTTATCTGGCGCGGGACGAGGTCCGGGACGCGGTGCAACGCAACCGGAGCGGCCCCCGGGATCGCTTCCTGGACGACGCGCGCACCATGGGGAAGCTGGGGACCCCTTTCGCCGCCGCGCTCGGTTTCTACCTGGCCGGCCGGGCGCGCCATTCGGACTACGACTCGGAGACCGGTCTGCTGATCCTGGAGAGCCTGGCCTTCGCGAGCACCGTCACCGGCGCGACGCAGAGGGTGATCGCGAGCGATCGTCCCGAGGACGGCGATCGGGTCCGCCTTTTCAGGCCGAACGGCCACAGCATCTCCGGGGACGTGACGATCGCCACGTCCCTGCTGGCGCCGATCATCGACCGCCATCTCCGGGTCGACGGGGACGAATCGCGGCCGGTTCGCTTCTGGAAACGCTGTGGGACGTGGGGGCTGTACGGTGCGGCGGGGCTCGTGGCCCTGCAGAGGATGAGCCGGGACCGCCACTGGGCGCCGGACGTCTTCCTGGGATACGCCAACGGGCTCGGGATCGGTCGCCTGGTGGTCGACTCGCATCGGGGGGGGCGCGCCTGGCGGGACTCCCCGGGAGCCCGGGCCGCGGGCGGCGGCGGGCGAGGCGGGGTCGCCTTCGAATTCGCGCCGGACACCTTGCGGATCGCCTGGTAATCGCATGCGCCTCCTGTGCGTCCTCAACGGCGGGGTGGACCACCCGAGCAGCCGCCTGCGCGTCCTGCAGCACCTCGATCTCCTGAAGGGGCGCGGCATCGATCCCGACGTCTTCGTGGCGAAGGGGACCCGGGCGGTCGACCTGGTCGATCTGTCGAGGCGCGCCCGGCGGGCCGACGCCGTGCTCGTGCAGAAGAAACTGTTCACCCGCTGGAAGCTGCCGCTCCTGCTCGGGCCGGCGCCCCTGTTGTTCGATCTGGACGACGCCGTGTTCGCCGTCAGCACGGACGAGCGGGAGCGCTTCGGCGAGGACAGGGCCGAGCGGCGCGCCCGGTCGCGACGCCTGCGCCTGGCCGCCGTCCTGAGGCGCAGCCGGGCGGTTTTCGCCGGCAACGGCTTCCTGGCCGACTACGCGCGGCGCTTCGCCTCGAACGTGACGGTCCTGCCGACGGGCGTCGACCTGCGCCCGTTCCCGGACGAGGCGGTCCGCCGCGCCCGGGAGGCGCGCCGCGGGCGCGGCGCGGGAGCGCGCGTCGGCTGGATCGGGAGCCGCCCCGGCCTGAGGTACCTCGAGATCCTGGCGGAGCCGCTGCGCCGGGTGGTCGAGAAGAACCCGCAGGCGCGGTTCGTGCAGGTGTGCAGCGCCTTCGTCGACCTCCCCGGCGTGCCGACCGATACGATCGGCTGGAGCCGGGAGAACGAGACAGCGGCGCTTCTCGATTTCGACGTCGGCGTCATGCCTCTCGACGAAAGCCCGTTCTCGCAGGGGAAGTGCGGGTTCAAGATCCTCATGTACTACGCCGCCGGGCTGCCGGTCGTCTGCTCGCCGGTCGGCGCCAACCGCGAGCTGGTGGTACACGGGGAGACCGGGTTTCTCGCGCGCACCGCGGACGAGTGGGCCTCCGGGCTCGAGCTTCTCTTCGCCGATCCCGATCTCGGCGCGGCGATGGGGGAGCGCGGCCGGACGCTTCTGCGGGAGCGCTACGGGGCCATGGTGATCGGCTCGCAGCTTGCCGATCGGATTGCCGCGGCCGTGGGCCACGGTCCGGCAGGCCAGGGCCCTGCGGGCAGCGCTCCGGCCCCCCGCGGAACGGACGGAACGCGCTGATCGGCCAGGTTCGAGTCGCCGGCCGGAGGCGCCTCGCGGCGGCGATTCAGGGGCGCGCGCCCTTCCAGATCAGGAGGCCGAGCACCAGGGCGATGCCGGCCAGGACCAGCGGCTCCTGGTTGCGCACCATCAGGCGGAAGGACCAGGAGTCGTTGCCGCCGGGGTATCGGCGCAGGGCCGGGACGAGGATCGGCACGCTGCTGCGGTACTCTTCGAAGGCCGGGCCGTGCAGCCGGGCCAGGCGCCCTCCTTCGACCCGGAGCTTCCGCGGGATGTAGTAGAGGAAGAAGACGGCGTAGCCGGCGAGAAGCAGGACGAGGTTGAGGTAGCCGTCGATCCGGGCGGCAATCCCGAGCCCCGTGAGGATCAGCAGGCGGCCGAGGTAGAGCGGGTTCTGCGTGTAGGCATAGGGGCCGGAGGTGATGAGCCGGACCGATTTCGTGAGGTGTCCCGCCGCCCAGATGCGCAGCGCCTCCCCCGCGAGGGCGAAGGCGGCCCCGGCCGCGATCAGGGCGGGCGTCGGGCGGCAGATCCAAAGGAGGGCGGCGATGAACGCGTACACGGCCAGGAGGCGGATCCGCCCGAGGGGCTTGCTCCGGGTCGGCGGGGGGGCGTCTGCGGGGGCCGGGTTGTCCGTCATCGAGGAGCGGGCATCGTAAGTGGACGGGCGGGTGACTGTCAACGCGGATTCATCGGCGGGAGCCCGGGCAGGATCGCCAGCGCCGGGCGCGCCGGGCAGCGCCGGTCTGACGATCCTCCTGGCCGCCGGCCTCCTGCTCTTTTTCTGGCGCCTCGGGTCGCACGACCTGTGGCCCCCCGACGAGCCGCGCTTCGCGCTGGTGGCGCAGGAGATGTGGTCGCGCGGCGATTACTCGGTCCTGTCCCTCAACAATCATCTTTATACCGACAAGCCGCCGCTGTTCTTCTGGGCGATCAACGGGTTCGGCCGCCTGCTCGGAGGCGTCGACGAGTGGGCGGCGCGGCTGCCGTCGGCCGTCGCGACCCTCCTGGCGATGCTCCTGATCGCGCGGCTCGGGGCCTGGCTTTATGACAGGAAGACCGGGATCGTCGCGGCGCTGGTGTTCGCGACCTCGCTGCAGATCGTGGCGCGCGGCCGCTGGGCCTCGATCGACATGACGCTCAACCTGTTCGTGCTGGCGGCGATCATGCTTCTCTGGCGGGGCCGCGAAAGGCCCGGGGCGCGCGCGACCTCCTTCCGGGCGGCTTGGGTGATGATGGGGCTGGCGACCCTGGCCAAAGGGCCGGTCGGCCTGGTCCTGCCCCTCCTGGCGGTCGTGCCGGTCTGTCTCATCGAACGCGATCTCCGGACGGCGCGCCGGATCTTCCTGCCCTCCGGCGTGGCCCTCTTTCTCTTGGTCACGCTGTCGTGGTTCTCTCTGTTCGCGGTGCGGCTGGGGCCGCAGGACGCGATCGAGGTGCTGATGCACCAGAACGTCGAGCGCTACGTGAGCGCCTGGAACTCGGCCCATTCCGTCTGGTATTACCTGTGGCGCTTTCCCGCCGGCTTCATTCCCTGGATCGTCTTTCTGCCGTGGGGTGTTTTGCAGGCCTTCGCCGCGGAAGAGAAAGCCCGGCGGGGCGCCGCCCTGTTTCTGGTCGCGTGGATGGCGGCGATTCTCCTGTTCTTCTCTTTCTCGACCGGCAAGCGCGGGGTCTACATCATCCCGCTCTATCCGGCGGCGGCGATCCTGGTTGCCCGTCTCCTGGCGCGGGCCTCCCTGACCGGGCCGGACAGGTCACTGGCGGCGCGCCGGCGCCTGCGGGCGCCCCTGTGGATCTGGGCGGGGGCGGCGCTGCTCGCGGCCGTGGCGCTCCCCGTCGCCGCCCGCCGGCACCACGCTGAATTCGCCTCCGTGGCGGCGGCCATCGGCGCGCTCCTGGCCGCGGGGGCGATCGCGGCGGTCGCTCTCCAGGCGCGCGGCCGCGGCGCATCGGCTGCGGCGTTGCTCATCGGCTCTCTCGTCCTGGTCGTGCTGGTGGCGACGGAGGGTCTGCTCCCCCGGGTGAACCGGTACGAGAACATCCGGGGCTTCGCGGACCGGGTCCGGACGAGCCTAAGGCCCGGGGTCCCGTTTGCGACGACCGAGGAAAAGCGCGACGCCTGGGTCTTCTACACCGGGCGTTTCGCCGAGGAGACCGACACGCCGGAGGAGATCGTCGAGTACCTGGCGCGCGACGGACCGCGCGACCTGCTGATCGAGGATGACCTTCTGCGCCTCATCGACCTGGCCCGTCTCCCGGGCGTCGTCGAGGTCCTGCGCGGGACCGTGGCCGGGCACTCCTTTCATCTCCTGCGCAAGGAGGGGGCGCCGTGAAGTGGGGCGGCGTCGCCGCCGGTGCGATTCTGGCACTCGTCGCCGTCGTTGTCCTGTGGGGAGCCGGGCTCGTCGCGCCGCCCGAGGGCCTCAGCCGGACGATCGCGGCCCTGTCGGCCCTCTACCCCGGCCCGCTCCGCGGGGCGGAGATCGAACGAATTCCCTGCCCGCCGCTCGAGAGCCTGCGCCTGTACGTCGTCTGCACCGCGGGGTGCGCGGAGTCCTGGGTAATCGTCGGCGTACGCGGACTCCTGCCCGGGAACCTGGCGAACCCGGGGCGCATCCCGCCCCAGCCGGTGGAGGAATCCAGGCGCCGCATCAACGCCGCGGTGGCCGCGGAGGGCCTGCGGCTCGACGCCGGCGGGGCGCGCGAGATGATCGGCTGCTACCTGCGCCTGGAAGGGTTCCTGCCGGAGCTCGTGCTGACGCCGGCCGCCCTGGTGGCGCTCGAAGCGGCGCAAGGGGACGAGGAGGAGATGCGGCGCGTCGCCGAAGGCCTGGAGGCCCCGGACGCCGTGCTGCGCATCGATCCCGAGACGACGCCGGACGGCTTCCGGGCCCGTCTTCTGTACTGGGACACCGCGCGCCCGGGCCGGCCGGTCCTCGATCTGGAATTCGACCTGGAAGCCGACGGCGTCCTGCGCTCGCTTCGCGCCCGGCCGTCGGGCAGGGGCGGCCCGGCTCTCGGGGCCCCCGGGGGAGGATAGAGCCCCGGGCAATCGGTGCCGAGGCCGTCTTCGGGTCCGGCTCGGGCGCACGATCATCGGTCCGAAGCGTCCTTCGTTCAGCGTCAACCTTGGGGCAGAACCACACGGAACGTGCTCCCCTCGCCTGCTCGGCTCTCAACCTTGATGTCGCCCTTGTGTGACCGTGCAATCCAGAGGGCGATGGCGAGCCCGAGGCCGGCCCCACCGTCCTCTCGACTGCGCGCCTCGTCCACGCGGTAGAAGCGCTCGAACAGGCGGGATTGGCTCGCCTCGGGAATCCCCGGACCCGTGTCGCTCACGCAGATTTCGGCCCCGCCGTCGCGTCCCTCGAGGGCAACCCGAACACGCCCGGCCGGCGGCGTGTATTTGATGGCGTTGTCCAGGAGGTTGTAAAGCATTTGTCGAAGCCACCGTTCGTCGCCGACGATCATGACGGGACCGGAGAATTCCCGGGAAAGCGCGACACGGCGCGCCTCGGCCAGCCCGTTCATCTCCTCGATCACCCCTGATGCCAGGGCGTCGAGTCGCACCGGCTCGTGTCGGAGCTCCAGAGTTCCCGCGTCGGCCCGTGCCAGGAGCAGCAAGTCCTGCACGATCCGCGTCATGCGCTCCTCGAACAGTGGCAGCAGCGCGCGGGTCTGGGGAACAGCCCCAGGGCACTGCTCGATGAGCTGGCCACGATCCAGAGCACCGACGTGGTGGTGCCGCTGGCCGATGCCCCGGGGAAGGAGATGCGCATCCGCTGTGTGGTCCGCCCCGACAGAGACCAAGCGGCGCTTCTCGGTCGCCTTCTCCTGCGCCTGCCGGAGCGACTGCGGATACCCCCGCAGGTTAGCAAAACGTAGTGCCGCCCGAGGGACTTAAGTTGTTGCAAGGAAAAGATCCGCTTCCTCGAAATGCTGGAGTTGGGCTGGCGCTTCAAAGTGATCTTCGGTCGGTCCACTTCGGGACCTCGATGTCGAACCGACGTTCCATGTCAGCGCCCGTGATGCGCCTCCCCCACGGCCTCCACCGCTTTGTAGCCGGCCTGGCCGAGCGCCGCCACGAGCTGCTGCTCGTGGACCTTGTCCGGCTCATACCGGACGCGCACGCGCCTCTCGGCGACCTTTGACTTCACCTCGCGCACGCCGGTGATGGGGTTCAAGGCGGCGCTGATTTTCTCCGCGCATCCTTCGCAAACCATATTCGGAACATGCAACTCGAGTTCGGCAAGAGGTGCGCTCTCGGTGATGTCCGTGCCCTTCTGCGCCGGATGCCCGACGCCCTTGACCGCCTCAAAGAAATATGCGCCGCGACCCCAAAGGGAGTTGATGAAGATCGACGTCACGCTGGCCGCCATGGCGACCATGCCCCATATCGGATAGACGAGCCCTGTCGTCGCGAGCGGAATGCCGATGCCGTTGAACGAGAACGCGAGCGAAACGTTTTGCACCATCTTACGGTAACTGTAACGGCTGATCTCGTAAGCATCGAGCACGGCGGCAACCCGTTTGTTGAGGATGATCACGTCGGCGGATTCGGTCGAGATGTCAGCTCCGCTGCCGAAAGCGATGCCCACGTCGGCTTGCATCAGGGCCGGCGCGTCGTTGATGCCGTCGCCGACCATGACCACGCGACCGCCTTCCTGGAGCTTGCGGATCAACGTTGCTTTCTCGGCTGGCAACACGCGTGCGTGCACCTCCTCGATGCCGGCGGCGCGAGCGAAATGGAGGGCCGCCTGCTTATTGTCACCCGTGATCAGGCTGGTGCGGATGCCGAGCTCGTGCAGGCGGCGCACCGCGTCCGCCGCGTCGGGACGCAGCGCGTCACCAAGCGCCTACAGACCGAGAAGTGCGCCTTCCCGTGCCACGCCGATGACCGTGAATCCGCGCGCTTCGAGCTCGTTGATGCGTTCGTCCTCAGCCGCGAGATTCACGGCCTGGCTCGTGAGGAAAGCCGGGCT
>JACOUZ010000140.1 GCA_016177515.1 Acidobacteriota bacterium | reverse complement strand
TCCCATCACCTTGATCGACGAGGACGGGCGCTCCCAGTAGACCGCCAGGTGGCGGACCTGATAGACCCCTGCCGGCACCAGGAAGGCCAGGCCCGCGAGCGTGTGGACCACGACCATCCACTGGTTCGGGACCGAGAACGGCAGGAAGTAAATCGACAGCCCGCCCACCGTCTCGAAGGCGAGCCAGGCCAGGACGGGCGCCGCGAGCCTCCTGCCCCACTCCGCCTCGCGGAGCGCCATCCCGGTCGGCATCGCTCTCCTCCTCGCTCCTTGTCTGCGAACCGCAAGCCCCATGCGCGCGGCCCGGCCGAATACTCGGACCGGCTCCTAGGCTGCAAGAGCCGTGCCCGTGCCCGGGAGACCAATAGACCGAATAGTCCATTGAATCAATGCCCCCAAGGGCTCCGGGGGGCCAGCGGGGGCGCAGGATCTTCCTGATCCGGATCATAAGAACTATTCATCCTCCCTGGCGTCCCGGTGGCGGACCCTCCATGCTTGATCGGTTCGGGGGCCCTCCCGGACCGGCATGGCGCTTGCTACACACGGAGACAGGCCCATGGAAACGGACGTCCGTCGTAACCCGGCGCTCCTGAAGCTCGACCTCTACTGCAAGGGGATCAGGCTGGACGACTCCTGCCTGGTGCAGGACGACGGAGGACGGCCGGTCCTCAGGACCCGGGCGGGCCTTGGGAGCGGCCTCGAGCTGATTCTCCCCGGCGGGCTGTGGACCAACGTCCCGGTCAGCGAGCCGTTCGCCCAACGATCCCCTTACGTCCTGCACCGCGAGGACGGCGGGTACGTCATCCGCCGCCACCGGGACCGGGCGGCCCCCCCCGGCGGGGGGCCCCAGGTGATCGCCCCCGAGGCCGAGCCGGTGGCCTGGGTCCGCCTCGCCCCGCGACCCGGGTGGTACGACCGGACGACCGCGACCGGCAGGCTGATGACCCGCATCGGGACGCTGCAGGGAACGTACCTGGGGATCTACCAGGCGAGGGTCTGCGACTACTGGAAGGAGGATCCGAAGGCGAATTGCAGATTCTGCTCGGTCGGGCTGAACCTGGGAGGGGACGACGCCGGCGACAAGTCGGTGGAAGAAGTCATGGAAGTGGTCCGGGCGGCGCGCCGGGAATCGGCGATCACCTACGTGGACTTCAACACGGGCCATTTCACGGGCGAAACGTATCTCGACATCCTCGAGCCGTACGTGCGCCGGATCAAGGAGGAGACCGGCCTCCTGGTCGGCATCCAGACGCCGCCGCACCACGACCTGGGCCGCTACGACGCCCTGAAGAAGATCGGCCTCAACCGCGCCTCGTTCTGCTTCGAGATTTGGGACGAGGCGACGTTTCGGAGGATCTGCCCCGGCAAGAACCGCGAGTACGGCCTGAAGCGCTACCTCGATGCCGTCGAGTACTGCGCGCGTCTCGGGCGCGGCCGCGGCTTCGAGCCGTGGGTCTCGAACGGCGAGATCATCGCGGGGCTGGAGCCGCCGGCCTCCTCGATGGCGGCGATCGACTGGATCACCAGGGTGGGCGCGGTGCCGACGGTGTGCGTGTTCCGGCCGCTGGTCGGCACCGACATGGAAGACGCGCCGCCCCCGAAGACGGAGGACCTGATCCCGGTGTTCCGGCGCCTGTACGAGGCGTGCATGAAGAGGAACCTGCCGATCGGGGTCGCCCCGAACGTCCACGTCAGCCTGGTCCTCCTGCCCGAGGAATGCCGCTGGTTCCTCGACCGTCCGAATAAGTACTGGAGGAAGGAACTGAAGCTGCGAGCGATGTCCGCCCTGTTCCGGATGCAGTTCGAGCGCCGCCTGCGCTCGGCCGCATCAGCCCACGTGCCCGCCGCGGCGAACGCCTGATCGAGGTCCTATTCGTCCGGCCTGACCTTTTCCAGCCGGGCGCGATCGGGGATGAGGAACCCCCCGTCGCTCGTGACGACGATGCCGTCCTTGCCCCAGCGGCTCATCACCCGGATGGCCGTCTCCTGGGTGGTCCCGATCAGATCGGCGATCTCCTGGCGGCTGAGGGCGACAGGCACGAAGGTGCCCGGGTTCCCGGGTTTCCCGATCCGGTCCGCCAGCGTCAGGAACAGCCGGGCCATCCGGTATTCCACCCGGCTCGAGCGCTCCGACAGGCGGCGTGTCAGCTCGATCATGCGGCGCGTCAGACCGAGGAGCAGGCCGCGAGCGAGGGCAGGATTGCCTGCCAGAAGGGCGAAGAACTCCTGGCGCGGCACCGACAGGAGGCTGGTGGCCTCCAGCGCCACCGACGTGGCGGGGAAATCCCGCTCCTCGTAGGCGGCCACCGCGCCGACCGGGTCGCCTGGGCCGAAGATCTCCAGGATGACTTCGCCTCCGGAGGGGGCCGCCTTGACGATCTTCACCTTGCCGCCCAGGACGAAGTGGAACATCAGGGCCGGCTCCCCCTCGCGGAAGATGGTGTCGCCTTCCTCGTACGACCTGATGCGGACGAGAGGGCGCAGGCTGTCGCGCTCGGCCGGCTTGAGGCTCTGGAACAGCGGGATGGCGGCCCAGGGGACGTTCGGCAGTCCGGCGGACGGGGACAGGGCGGCACCTCCAGTTGAAGCGCTGATCATACCTGATCCAAATCATACCGGCCGTTCGAGCCGGGGAGCATCCTGAGTGTGGTGCGCCCCGGCCGCGGGGCGCGACAGGCTCCTAGGGGAGATCGGATGGACCGGACAGGCAGTACGGAATCGTGGTCGGGCGCCAGGCAGAA
>JACOUZ010000139.1 GCA_016177515.1 Acidobacteriota bacterium | reverse complement strand
TTCGAGGGGTGGGTGCAGGAGCGCGGCCTGTATTTCGCCAGCCAGTGGGACCCGCGCTTCCAGGCCATCTTTTCCAGCCACGATGGCGGGGAGCCCCCGCGGGACGGCGGACTTCTCGTCGCGCAATACGGCGAAGGATTCTTCGTCTATACCGGCTACTCGTGGTTCCGGCAGATCCCGGCCGGAGTCCCGGGCGCCTACCGGCTCCTGGTCAACCTGATCTCCCTGGGCCGGTAAACCGCCCGGCCGCCTCCGCATGCCGATCGACGCCGAAAAAGAGAGACGGATCATCGACGACCGGCCCCCCGTCTTCAGGAGATGGACCGGCGTGTACGCGCTGGTCCTCGGGTTCCTGGGCTTCCTGGTGCTCCTCTTCCGCCTCTTCACGTGGCACTACAAGTGAGCCTCCTCGACTTCGTCGTGCTCTTCGGCACCCTTCTGGCCATCGCCGCCTACGGGATCTGGAAGACCCGCGGCAGCCGCGACCTGGAGGGGTATTTCCGCGGGGATCACACGATGAAGTGGGGGACCATCGGCCTGTCCGTGATGGCCACCCAGGCCAGCGCCATCACGTTTCTCTCCACGCCCGGTCTCGCCTACGAGCAGGGGATGGCGTTCGTCCAGAACTATCTCGGTCTTCCCATCGCCCTGGTGATCGTCTCGGCGCTGTTCATCCCGATGTACTACCGGCTCGGGGTGTACACGGCCTATGAGTACCTGGAGCGGCGGTTCGATCTGAAGACCCGCCAGCTGGGGGCCTTCCTGTTCTTGATCCAGCGGGGCTTGGCCGCCGGGATCACCATCTACGCCCCCTCCATCATCCTTTCGACCCTGATCGGCTGGAACCTCGATGTCACCATTCTCCTGATGGGGATCCTGGTCGTGGTCTACACGGTGTCCGGCGGGACGCGCGCGGTCAGCCTGACGCAGAAGCACCAGATGGCCGTCATCCTGGTCGGCATGGCGGTGGCGTTCCTCCTCGTCGTCTCCGACCTGTCCAGGCATATCCCCTTTTCGCGGGCTCTGGAGGTGGCGGGGAAGATGGGCCGGCTCGAGGTCATCAACTTCTCCCTCGATTACAGCGCCCGCTACACCTTCTGGTCCGGGATTCTCGGCGGGCTGTTCCTGGCTCTGTCCTATTTCGGCACCGATCAATCCCAGGTGGGGCGCTATCTGTCCGGAGAGACGGTGACCGAGAGCCGCCTCGGCCTGATGTTCAACGCCGTGTTCAAGGTTCCGATGCAGTTCTTCATCCTGCTCACGGGAGTGATGGTCTTTCTCTTCTACCAGTTCGTGGAGCCGCCGATCCTGTTCAAGCACACGGCGGTCCGGGCGGTCCACGAGTCGTCCCGCGCCCCGGAGATGCGCGACCTGGAGGCCCGGTATTCCGCCGCCTTCCGGGAGAAGCGGGAGGCGATCCGGGCCCTGGCCGCGGCCCTGGAGGGGGAGGACGAGGGCGCCATCGCCGCCGCCCAGGCCCGGGCCAAAGGCCTGGAGCGGCGCGCGGAGGAGATCCGGTCGGAGGCCAAAGACCTGGTCGTCCGGGTCGATCCGAAGATGGAAGTGAAGGACTCCGACTACGTCTTCCTGACCTTCATCCTGCACCACCTCCCCCGGGGAGTGGTCGGGCTCCTGATCGCGGTGATCTTCTGCGCGTCGATGTCGTCCACCTCCTCGGAGCTGAACGCCCTCGGCTCCACCAGCACCGTCGATCTCTACCAGCGCCTCCTCCGGCCCCGGGAGACGGAGCGGCACTATGTGATCGTCTCGCGGGTGCTGACCGCCTTCTGGGGGCTGGTGGCCATCTCCTTCGCGATGACCGCCTATCTGGTGGAAAATCTGATCGAGGCGGTCAACATCCTCGGGTCCCTCTTCTACGGCACCCTCCTGGGGATCTTCCTGACCGCCTTCCTCCTGAAGCGGGTGGGGGGCACCGCGGTGTTCGCGGCGGCGCTTGTGGCCGAAGCGATGGTGATCGCCCTCTACTTCACCACGGACATCGGATACCTCTGGTACAACCTGATCGGCTGCGGCATGGTCCTGGCGCTCGGCACGGTCCTGCAGGCGGCCCTCCCCGGGCCGCGGCAGCGCCGGATGGAACCGGCGCCGAAGGATCCCGTTGCCTCCGGGCCCGGACGGGGCTAGGATGGCACCCCCGATCAGGACGGACGGGCAAGAGCCGCCGGCAACCGGGCGGCGGGAGGAGGACCGATGAGAGGCTCGAAAACTGCGCCGTTTCTCGCGATGAGCTGCATCGCCCTGGCGGCGAGCTTGCTGCCGCCGGCCCCGGCCGAGGCGAAGAAGAAAGCGGCGGCCAGGTCGGATTTCACCAGCGACGCGATCGCCAACTTGGCCCGCGTGGGGAAGCAGCTGATCTCTCTGGCCGAGGCGATGCCGGCCGACAGGTTCTCCTGGCGGCCGAACGACGCCGTGCGGAAGGTGAGCGAGGTCTACATGCACGTCGTGGGCCCCAACATCCTGATCCCTTCCCTGCTCGGCGCGGCCCCCCCGAAAGGGGTGACGATTCCAGAAAAGCCGTTCGAGCTGGCCGCCAAGTGGGAGTCCGAGATCACCTCGAAAGATGAAGTCATCGCCCGGCTCCGGGAGTCGTTCGACTATGCCGCCGAGGCGATCAAGACCATCCCCGCCAAGGAACTCGGCACCGAGGTCGATATCTTCGGCTTTCCGGCCTCCAAGCGGGCCTACATCCTGATCCTGCTGAGCCACGCGCACGAGCACCTGGGGCAGTCGATCGCCTACGCCCGGAGCGTGGGCGTCGTGCCGCCGTGGAGCGCCCCGCAGCAGGCGAGCGGCAGGTAGCCATGCAACCCACATGTTTCTCGAGGAGGACGCGTATGAAGAAGGCCGTGGTGTCGATTGCGATCATGATGGCCCTCGCGCCGGGCGCATTCGCGGATCTGAAGCTCCCGCGCGTGAGCCAGAGGGCGACGGTCATGCAGACGGTGGGGCTGACCGACGTCACCATCCTGTACAACCGCCCCGGGGTGAAGGGCCGCGTCATCTGGGGGGGGCTGGTCCCCTACGACGAAGTGTGGCGGACGGGTGCGAACGAAGCGACGACCTTCACTATCAGCCAGGCGGTGAAGATCAACGGCAAGCCGCTTCCGGCCGGGACCTACAGCTTCCACACCATCCCCGGCAAGACATCCTGGACGATGATCTTCAACAAGGCCGCGGAGCAGTGGGGCAGCTACGAGTACGACGCCGCCAAGGATGCGCTCCGGATCCAGGTCGAGCCGGTGGCCGGGCCGCACCAGGAGTGGATGTCGTTCTCCTTCCCCGAGGTGTCCAACGACTCCGCGACGGTCGAGCTGGCCTGGGAGAAGCTGCGACTGCCGCTCCGGATCGAGGCCGATACCACGAACCAGGCGCTGGCCAACATCCGCGAGGCCCTGTCCGGCGACGTGAAGGAGTGGTCCGTCCCTTACAGCGCCGCCAGCTTCGCGTTCAGCGCCAACCTGGACAACCGCACCGACGCGATGAAATGGATCGACCAGTCGGTCGCCATGAAGGAGACCTACTGGAACCTCCGGCTGAAGGCCTCCATGCTCGAGCGGGACGGCAAGAAAAAGGAAGCCATCGCCCTCGCCGAGAAGGCGGTGAAGATCGGCAAGGAGGAGAAGGACAACGCGAGCGAAATCGCCAAGACCGAGAAGCAAATCGCCGAGTGGAAGGCCGCCGGCGGCCGCTGAAGCGATGAAGGCCGCTGCCGGCCGGCAAGGAGACGACGCCGGCCGCTTTACTCGGACGAGTCGTCTTCGTCCGGCCGCCGCCTCCGGCTCTTGATGGCGGAGCGGGTCCGCTTGTCGTGCAGGCGCCGCTCCCTGCTCCCCCGTCCGGGCCGGGTCGGCCGGCGCGGCGCCGGGGATTCGGCGACCTGCGCCAGCATGGCGGCCAGCTTGTCGAGACAGTCTCGGACGTTGCGACTTTGATCGCGGAAGCGCTGGCTGGTGAGGACCAGTTCGCCGTCGCGGGTGATCCGGCGGGCGAAGCGGAGCAGGAAGCGCTCGCGGACGTCGGGCGGCACTCCCGGCGCCTCACCGATCGCCCAGCGCAGGATCGCCTTGCTGCTGACCTTGTTGACGTTCTGTCCGCCGGCGCCCGCGCTGCGCGCGTAGTGAAATCGCAGCTCGCCGGCTTCCACCCGTATCCGATTGCCGATCTGCAGCGTGCGGACCGTCATTCAGGACCTCGCCGGGCAATCCATCCTCGCCTCACGCACCAGTGATACCAGGGTGACACTGAGCGCCGCGCCGGCGAGAAGCGCCGCCAGCCAGGCCCATTTCCTGAGGTGGCTGCCCAGGAAGACGGTGCCGTGCTGCACCTGCAGGATCAGGTTGTCCATCGTCGTCCCGATCCTCAGGTCGGAGGGAGACGGCCAGAACCGACTGGCCCGCTCCAGGCCATCCAGCGGGGCGCTCTCGAACCAGAGGTGCAGCGCGATTCCGAGGAGCAGGTCGACCAGAAGACCGCCGATTGCCACCCACTTGACCGGCCGGCTCCATCCGCCGAAGCGTGAAGCGAGGAAGGCGACGGCCAGCAACACCAGGGGCTGCATCTGGAGCTGCGCCAGCCCCAGAGGCGCCTCCACCCCCCGCGACGTGGCCGCCGTGAGGGCGCTCCCCGCCACGAGGTTGAAGACGACAAAGAGGATCCAGAAGGAGCTCCCCATCTCGCGGGCGCCCGGGCCTTCGGCCGCTCCGACCACGCCGGCCGGCGCCGGGACGGCCGGTTGGCCGGGCGCCGTCGCGGCGCGGCGCTCCCGGTAAGCCCGCCACAGACAATAAAGCAGCAGCGGGGCCCCCAGGAGCCCGAGGGCCAGCGGGAGATTCATCTGGTAGTGCGCGAAGGCGGCGTCCCGGAGGCTCCCCCAGGTGAGCCCTTCCCGGAGCGGATCGCGCGGCACGTTCCGGACGATGGGCGGAACGAGGGTCTCGAAAAGAACGCGAACCGTCGTCGCGGCCAGGTCCCCTGCCCCGAGGGTCGATCCGTCGGGCGCCGTCGAGGCCGCGGTCAGCGTCGGCCGCACGCCGTAGACCGCCGCGGACCAGCCGAACCACGATACCATCAGGACCACGCTCGTCCCGCACACGGCGACGAGGTCGCGCAGTCGTCTGGACGAGCGCGGCACGACCCCGAACAGCCAGTGGAATCCCAGGAAAACGGCGTACGGAACGGCCGAGTAGTGGGTGAGGACCCCGGCCGCGAGCGCCGCAAACGACAGGAAGATGCGAGCGAACTCCCCGCTCCGCACGCCGGTCAGGTAGAAGTGCAACCCGGCCAGGACGAAGAAGACCGCCGGCAGCTTGGTCCAGGCGTAGGTGGCGTTCTGCACGAACATCGGGCTGCAGATGAGAAACGCCCCCACGATCCCCGCGACTCGCCGGCCGCGCGGGGCGAACTGCCGCGCGAGGAGGGCCGCAGGCAGGAACGCGAGAAGACTCAAGAGCGAGCTCGTGAGCTGATAGACGCGGAACCGGTCGCGAAACAGCGCCAGGAAGTGCGCGCACAGGACGTTCACAAGCGGCGGCCGGGCGGGCAGCGGGTAGTCGAGAAAGGTCTCCCCCGGGGGGTGGCCGCCGAGGAAGAACTCGGTCCTTCTGTAGTGCTCCAGCCAGTCTCCGTACCAGGTCGCCCCCGAGTAGTTCCGGATGAGGGCCAGAAGCGACACGACCCAGACAAGAACCAGGCCGAGCCCCCCCAGGAGCGCCCGGACATCCGGCGAACGGACGAGACTCCGGATGTCGGGCGCCGCCGCGACCGTCAGGGCCACGCAGATCGCCAGGATCGCGTAATGGGCGGCCCTGCCGATCCCCAGGGCGAACACGGCGAACGAGGACAGGTAGAGAAGAAGCAGCGACAGGACGATCCCGGCGACGATCGTCTCGTCCGGACGGAGCCGCGCCCGGCGGAGGAGCAGGAGTCCCGGACCCGCGCACGAGACCGCGAGCGCGGCCGGGACGGCCAGGACAATCCCTTCATCGACCATTCAAGGTCAGCCGGATGCTTCGCCTGGGCGGATCGCGCCGCGCCCTATTCCTCGACCACGACCGGCCGGAGCCGGATCTCGATGCGGCGGTTCCTGGCCCGCCCTTCCGGCGTGTCGTTCGAAGAGACAGGCTGCGTCTCCCCCATCGACGCCGCCAGCAGGCGGCTGGCGGGCAGACCGGATTCCACGAACAGCCGCACGACGCTCGCGGCGCGCGCCCCGGCCAGCTCCCAGTTGGTCGGGTAGCGGCTGACGAGCCCCGGCCCGATCGGCTTGTTGTCGGTGTGGCCGGTGACCACGACCTGGTAGCTCGTCTGCTTGAGCTGCTCCGCCACCCGCTGCAGGACCTCGCTGCCGCTCTTGTCGAGCGCCGCGGATCCGGAGGCGAACAGGATCTCCTGGGCCACGTTGACGCTCAATCCGTCGCGCAGCTGCTGCACCTGGATCTGGCCGGCCTCGAGCTCCTTCTTCAGGCTTCCGAGCAGGCCGTCGTAGGTGGCCTTGAGCTGCCGGGCCTCCTCCGCGTGCTCTTGCAGCTGCGAGCCGAGGGCCTTCTCCTGCTCCTGGAGCTGGGCCAGCCGCGCCTCGAGGGCCGTCTTTTCGGAGGCCAGGGCGCTCTTTTCCTGGGCCAGGGCCTCGCCCTTCTGGTTGGCGGCGTTCACCTCCCCCCGCAGGGTCTGGTTGCGGCCCGCCAGAGCGTCGCGCTCCTGCTCGAGCGACCTGTACCTGCCGCTCGACACGCACCCGGCCGACAGCGCAACGACGGCCGCGAGAAGCACCGCGGCCGCCCGGCCCGCGGGACGAGGCGAAGACACGCGCAGCTTGAGCATCATGTCATCCTCCCTGGAATGTCACGGCGCTCGCCGTGGTCCGCGCCCGTGACCAGAAGCCCGGCAAGTCTATGCAAGCCGGCGCGTCGGGCGCAAGCTTTCGTTTCCTGCGACAGTGTCGTGTCGGCCGTCGCCGCAGCAATGTCCGGCCTCTTATAGCCCATCCGGCGATCGATCACCCAGTCGGATGCGGCCCGTGGCCGCGATTCCCCCTGACGCTAAGACGCCGCCTCGCGGGGGCGGCGACGGTCGACCTCCGCGG
>JACOUZ010000138.1 GCA_016177515.1 Acidobacteriota bacterium | reverse complement strand
TTTCTCGGCTCGTCCGCGCCCGGCGCGGCTTTCGTCTCGATCCCCGGTGGAACCTCCGGATGTCGCAGCCCCCCATGTCGAGCACGGCCGATCGCATTGCGATCGGGATCCTGGCGGCCGCCGCGTTTCTCGTGCCGCTCGCCTACTGCTCGACGCTGGCCGATCCCTTCGCCTTCCCCAAAAGGGCCGTGATGCTCGCGGCGGCGCTGCTCGTCCTCGGGATCGCCCTGGCACGGCGCCCAGGCCCGGGGCACACACGCTTTTCCTCCCCCGCGCTCCGGCTGGCTCTGCTGTTCGCCGGCGGCGCCCTGGTCTCCTGCGTCACCGCCGTCAATCGCGGCCTGGCGCTCTGGGGTTTCCTGGACCTGGCGGTGGGAGTCGGGCTGCTCGCCGCGACCGTCCGGTTCGTGCGCGACCCCGACGGGGCGAGGCTCATCTTCCGTTCGATCCTCCTGTCCGCGGGGCTGGTCGGCCTCGCCTCCCTGGCACAGGTGTTTGTGCCCACTGCGCAGGCCGGCTGGCTGACCGCCTTCCTGCCGCCCAACCGGGGCGGGGCGACGCTCGGCGACCCCGGTCTGGCAGCCCAGTTCCTGATTCTGGCCCTGCCGATCGGCGTGGGGGCCGCGGCGCTGTCGTCGGGGGCCTGGCGGCTCGCGTGTGGCGGGCTCCTGGGCGTGATCGCGACGGCCCTGGTGTTCGTGGGCAGACCCGAGGGGTGGATCGCCGCGGGGGTCACCCTGGTCCTGATGGTCCTGGCGCGCATCGCGCAGGCCGCGGGGCGTGGCGGGCGCTGGTCCGACCTGGCCCCCGACCTGGCCGGAGAGAGCCTGCGCGCCTTCCTGATCGCGGTCATCGTGCTCCTGGTCGCGATCGTCCTGTCGCGCATCGAGGTCCTGCAGCCCTCCGGCAAACCCGTGCTGCCGCTGGACGGAGTGTCCCTTCTCTCACCGACCACCGGCGATCCGTTCGCCGACCGGTCTGCGTCCGTGCCCGGCACGCTGTCGCTGATCCGCCGGCACCCTCTCGGGGTGGGGGCGGGGAACTGGCGCCACGCCTTCCTCGAAGTGGCCTGGACGGGCGGCGGCCAATCGCCTTTCACCCTCAACCACCAGGCGGTCCACGCCGGGAACTCTTTCCTGGAGACGACCGCCGAGACCGGAGTGCTGGGAGGCCTCGCGTTCGCGTTTCTGGTCCTGCTTGTGCTCGTGCAGTCTCTCGTGGCGGGATCGCGCGCCTCATCGCCGTGGGACGGCATCGCCTGCACCGCCTTCGCCACCGTCGGCGCCATGGCCGTGATCTCCTTTTTCGGCGCTCCATTCCACGAACCGGCACCGTCCCTGGTTTTCTGGATCGCGGCCGGCATGGCGCAGGTCGCGTCCTTCCGCCTGCCCGGGGCGCCGCGCACCCTTCTGGCCCTCCTGCCGCGCGAGCGCCCCGCGGCGGGCGGAGGCCCCCGCGGCCGGCCCGCCGCCATCACCCTCGCACTCGCATGGCTTCTCGGGACCGCTGGACTTTCCTTCCTGGTCGTGGACCGCGGCCGCGCCTCGGCCCTGTCTCTCGCCGGACAGGGGGCCTATTACTCGGGGCAGTACGAGGCGGCCCTCCGTGCCTTCGGGCACCGGGTTTCACATCGATCGCCCGAGCATCTGCCGCGCGTCCTGGCCGCCAGCGCCTACTTGCGCCTGAAGTTTTATGACCTAGCCGCGCGCGAATTCAGCGAGGCGCTCGGGCGATCGCCCCATTTCGTCTCGGCCTACCTGGGACGGGCGGCGGCGCGGGAGGAACAGGGTCTGTGGGACCTGGCCGAGGCCGACTACCGGTCGGCACTCAGGATCTGGCCGCGCAATCCCGAGATTCTCCTCGCCTTCGCCCGGCTGAACACCGCGCGCGGACGCCTGGACGAGGCGCTCGAAAACTATCGCGACGTGATCCAGGTCAACCCCCATCTGGCGGAAACCTACTTCCAGATGGGAGAGATTTTCCTGCGCCGCAACCAGCTGAACGAAGCGATCGAGGCGTTCCGCGTCTGCGGCACCAAGAACCCGAAGTACCCTCGCATGCACCTCAGGCTGGGGGACAGCTTCTTCCTGAGCGGGCTCCAGGAGATGGCCCTGCGCTACTACCAGGCGGCCGCCGGCATCGATGAAAGGAGCGTGGACGTGCGCCTGCGGATTGCCAACACGTTCCACGCCCTCGGCCAGCCCTGCGAGGCGAGAGAGGCCCTCGAGGCGGCACGCGATCTCGAAGCCGACGCCACCCGCCGGGACACGATCCTCGATCTGATCAAGAAGGTTGAAACCGACTGCCGGAAGAAGGCGGGCAAATCGCCCCGGCAGAAGTAGGGGCGTGTCCGGACGCACCGCCGGGCCGCGCGCGCCCCGCTACTCGATCCAGATCTCCATGTGGCTCTCCTCGCTGTCCACATCCAGGAGCTTCCCCGCGCCGGCCTTCTCGATCGCCTGGAAAATGTCGTCGAGGTTGATCCCCTGCTGCCGGGCCTCTCGCCGCATGTCCTGCCGATCCTGCTCGTCCAGGGCATCGACCCGCATGCGGGCGAAGGCGACCGGCAGGTTGACCTTGAGTTCAAACCGCTTTTCGATCTTGTTGTAGACGGTCATCCGGATCAGGCTGGGTGACTTCGCAGCGGAGAGCTTCCGCGGGGCCGGCGAAGGGGGAGAGGACGGATCGGTCTGGGGCACCTGCTTCGGATCGATCTTCAGGATGGCGATCAGGATCTCGTTCTTGATCTCCGGCTCGGTCGGGCGGCGTAGGCCTTCTTCAGGATCGCGAGCGCCCGGGGCCGCAACGCCTGGTCGCCCGTGTCGGAGGCCCGGATCGCGGCCAGAGTCGAGACGTAGGGGGAGAGGTCGGCGATCCCCTCCCGAAGGGCGGCGCTGCAGGCGGCCCGGGAGGCGGCCCGCGGGAGGCAGGCCGTCGAGAAGATCGCCCCCCAGGCCTCCTCGACCATCACCTTCTCCTGCGGGAAGCCGGCCACGAAATTGCGGAACGCCTCGAGACCCTCCGCCTCGCGCCCCGGAATGCGGGTCAGGGCGCGCGCCCGGTAGAACGACGCCTGCGCCGCGGGCGCCCCCGCGGGATGGTGCTTCAGGATCTCCTCGCAGCCGCGCAGGACGGCCGGCCAGTCCTGATCGAAGACGTCCACCTTGACCTGGCGGAACAGGTCCCCCTCCGTCGCGACGGCGCCGGAGAGGACCAGCCCGAGGACGCACAGGACCCCCGCGCCGAGCGCGCGCGCCGCGGCGGAGCGGCGTGCGGGACCGCCCGACGACGGACGATCAGACGACATGGCTCCTCCCCTGCATCTCGCGGGTCATGAGGTCGATGCGCAGCAGGATCTGGCGTTTTTCCACCTGCTCGCGCAGCTCGTGGAGCTGGCGCGCCGAGGCGCAATCCTCGAGGGACGCCACCTGGATCAGGACCGCCTCGAGCTGCCCCACGAGGTCGGCCAGCCGCCGGTCACGCAAGCTGTCCAGGTCCCCTTCGTGCAGGTTCTTGCGTCTCAGAAGCTCGCGCGATTTCTCCTTCTCGAACGTGATGTCGAATTCTCCGTCGGCCCTGCGGCAACGCGCCGGGGCCTGCACCAGGTTAAGCAGGAGCACCCGGCTGTCGGTGAGGTACCGGGCCGCCCCGCGGCGGGCCAGGCGGCTCTCGATCACCGCGGCGGATTCCCGCACCGACTCGGCGGACGGGCCGGACGCGGGCGGAGGATGCACCCGCGCCGTGCCCGCCTCGCGCGGCGGCCACCCGTAGAGCACCAGGGCCGCCACTGCCGCCGCGGCCGCCAGGGCCGCCCAGCGCGCCGCCGCCGGGACCAGCGCCAGGAAGGGGCGGCCCGGCCAGGCCGGCGGGGCGTCGGAGCGACTGCCGTCAATCCCGGACATCGCCGCGGTCCGGGCGCGCGCCACGGTGGCGCGTGCGAACCCGTCCCAGTCGACGTCCCTCTCCCGGGGGAAGACTATCGCCGGCTCGGCCGCGTCGAGGGCCTGCCGCAGCGATTCCCACTCGGAGGCGCAGGACCCGCAGGAGGACAGGTGCAGAAGGAGCGCCGCCGTCTCATCGTCCGACAGGGCGGCGTAGTAGCGCAGAGGCAGCGCCCGGCGGGTGGAGCCGCATCCGTACGGCGCCGTCACGAGAGCTCTCCTTCCCGGACCCGATACTTGATCGGCGGCTCACAGGCTCCGAGATAGTTGCGAATGGCGGCCGCCGCGCGGTGCAGAGAGGATTTGACCGTCCCGAGGGCGCAGCCTCGCGCCGCGGCGATCTCCTCCAGCCGCATCTCCCCGAAATGCCTCAGCATGAAAATCTCCCGCTGGTTCCTGGGCAGGCTGAAGATCGCCTTGTTCAGGGCGCGCCCGAGCTCGCGCCGCTCCTGCCTCAGCTGTTGCGGCTCTTCCCGCGACACCAGGTGCAAAGTGGACTGCCCTTCCTTCTCCTCCTGCGCCGCATCCAGAGACTCCGTCGGTCGGATGCGCCGGTGCCTCAGGACGTCGATGCAGTGGTTCGCCAGGATGCGCGCCGCCCACGTGAACGGGTGGGCGCTCGGCCGGTAGGCGCCCCGCGCCAGGTAGATCTTCACCAGCGCCTCCTGCACGGCGTCGAGGGCGTCCTCGTGGTTGCGGAGATACCCGTACGCCAGCCGGTACAACCGCCTCTGGTAGCGCCGGACGAGCGCCTCGAAGGCGGTCTCCCGATCGTTCTTGACCTCTTCCATGAGGGTGAAGTCATCCTGCTCCACACCCCCCCTCCGCGTCTGATCCAACGGCCGGGGACCTCCGCGGGTTTACCGCCGCGAAGCGATAAACTCCTCGATGAGGGCGATCGCCTCCGGGCTCATCTCCAGAAAGCGCACTCCCACCCCGGGCAGCAGCCGGCTCCCGGGGGCCGGCCGGACCACCCGCCGGACCTCCGCCTCGATGCCCGGAACCATCGTGGTCCGCGGCCCCCCGCCGGCTGGCCGCCTCGGCAGGTGCAGGGACAGGCGCAGGCGCGCCCCGAGGGCAAAAGGCCGCGGGCTCTTGAGGAACAGCCCGTGCGGGCTCAAGTCCCTGGTGTAGGCCGTGTAGGACCCCGACGGGGCCTCGAATTCCACCCGGCAGCTGACCGGGATGCGGCCCTCGTTCCGCTCCAGGAGAGGCACGAAGCGCCGCACCGTCTCCAGGAAGGCCTGCGCGGCGAACGGCTTGATCAGGACGCCGTCGCACCCCGCCCGCAGGCACTCCTCCCGGCGGTCCTCGCCGGTCACGATGACAACGGGAACCGCGCCCGCCAGAGGATCGGCCTTCAGGTGGCGGCAGGCCTCGATGCCGTCCATCCCGGGCATCGCCTCGTCGAGAAGAATCAGGTCGGGCCGATGAAGCCGGCATAACTTCAGGGCCTGTGCGCCGGTCCGCGCCGTCAGGATCCGGCAGGTGGTCCGCTTCAGATAGTTCTTCTGCAGCTCGATGAAGGGCAGGACGTCGTCCACCAGGAGGATGCGGACGATCCGGTTCTCCCTCGAGACTCGCTCCACTCCCCGCGGGGACGCCGGGCGCGCCACTCAACTCCCCGGTCCGGCGCGGCGCTCCAGGGCATACCCGATTAGAAACAACACGCCGCCGGCGAGCAGCCAGCCGAGCTCGGCGTTCATGTTTCCCTCCCCGAAGCCGTACACGAAAAGCGCCACGCCCAGCGTCAGCATCGCCGCCATCTCGAGGATTTTTCCCAGGACGTGGAGCATGGCGCCACTATAGCGGAAGGCCCGCTCCCCCACAACGCATCGCGGGGCGCCGGCCCCGGCCCCTTTGCCGCTATGATCGGAAACGGGAGCGGAGGGCCGCGACCCTGTGCCAGGCATCTCCATGAGCGGGGCGGACGGACTGCGGGTGGCCGTCATCGGGGGCGGCCCGGGCGGGGCGCGCTGTGCGCTGCGGCTGGCGG
>JACOUZ010000137.1 GCA_016177515.1 Acidobacteriota bacterium | reverse complement strand
CTCGACGCCGACCACCCTGCTCTCGAAGACGATCGAGCGCAGCGTGACCCCTTCCGTCAGCCACTGCACCGTATCTCCCAGGGCCGCGCGGTCCAGGTGGAACTGCTCGTACGACTGCTCGTCCATGAAGTGGAAGTCGTCGCCGTCCGAGTAGAGAAAGTTGATCTTGCGCCGCTCGAGGTCCGGCTCCTCGAACTTGTCGCCGGACTTGAAGGTCACTCCATGATGATGTAGGGCAGCCCTTCCACCTGGATGGCCAGCCCCTTCTTGAAGTCGGACGTCGTCAGCATCTCACCCCCGCACGCCGCGATTCAGCGCGGCGCCGGCCGGAAGATCAGGAAGTATTGGTACGGCAGGAAGGCCTTCTCGCCGGCGAGGGACCAGCCCGCCTGCCCCAACTCATCCACCACGAACTCGCGCGCCAGCTTGTGCTGCACGGGCGGCCCCACCGGCAGCTCGCGCTTGTGGAAATCGACCACCGCGAGCCGCCCCCCGGGCGCCAGCGCCTCCTTCATCCGGCGGAAGTAGTTCACGCGATCATCGATGTGGTGATACGTGTCGACGATCAGGACGCAATCGACGCGGCCGGGCGGCAGGAACGGCTCGTCCGGGAGCGCCAGGACCGGCACGACGTTCGGCGTCTGCTCCTGGAGGGCCCGCCGGCCCAGGTGCTGCACCATCTCCGGCTCGGTGTCGACCGCCAGGACGATTCCGCCCGGGGCCACCGCCTTCGACAGGTGGCGCTCGAAGTAGCCGGTGCCGGCCCCCAGGTCGGCGACGATGCTCCCCGGCTTGAGGTCCAGCCCGGCGACCGTCTCCTTCGGCTTCTGCCACTCGTCCCGCTTCGGGTCGTCGAAGATCTTGGTCCACTTCTCGATGCCCGTGAAGGGGTGGTGCGCCGTGGCGTCGTGCGGATTCTCCGGCGTGGGCGAAGGCGGCGCCTGTGCCGCCCACGCCGGTCCGGCCGCCAGGGCCATCAGCAGGACGGCCCGCAGGATCACGCGCGCTTCTCGTTGGCGATCTCGAACGCCAGGTTCGCGAGGCGCCCCGCGAAGGTCACGAGCTGCTCGACCTCGATCTCTTCGTTCGGCTGGTGGTAGGTCGCCTCGTCGCCGCACGACCAGCCGACCGCGTCGACGCCCATCAGGACCAGGTCCTTGGCGAACGTGCCCCCGCCGCTGCCGGTGATCTTCGCGTCGGGGGCGTGGCGCAGGATCCGCTTGACGATCGGCGCGCCGGGCGAGACTTCGCACGGCTTCGCCTCCTGCAGGATCCCGACCGAGAGCTCGGCCGCGGCGACCTCGCCCGGCCCCCAGATCGCCTCATCGGCGAGCGCCTGGACCTCCGAACGGATCCCTTCGCCCGTCTGCCCCGGGACGTATCGGATGTCGAGCGTGGCCTCGCAGTCGGCCGGCACGGCGTTGGGCGCCACGCCTCCCCGGACCAGGCCGGCATTGACCGTCGGCCCGCCCAGGATCGGGTGCGCCCGGTGGCGCAGCCGGCTGTTCTGCAGCGCAACCAGGAAGCGCGCCATGGCGTTGATGGCGTTCACCCCCTTGGCCGGCTCCATGGCGTGCGCCTGCTTCCCGCGGCCCTTCACCTTCAGCAGGACGCGCCCCTTCTCCGCGACGTTGATCTCCTTCATGTTGCCGGCGATGTCGGGGATCACAGCGTCGGTGCACTGGATCAATCCCTGCTCGATCAGGTACGGCAGCCCCGCGCCGATGCCGACTTCCTCGTCCCCGACCGCGCCGAAGGTGAACGAGCCGTCGATCTGGTCCTCGTGCGCCTTGAGAATGCGCAGCGCCGCGAACGCCGCCACCAGCGGCCCCTTGTCGTCCAGGACGCCGCGACCGAACAGCTTGCCGTCCTTCTCGAACGGCGCGAACGGGGCGAACTTCCAGTCGGACGGCGCTCCGCTCGGCACCACGTCGGTGTGCAGGAGCACGAGCATGTGGCGGAACCCGGGCCGCCCCTTGCCGACCGTCGCCAGCAGGTTGTCGCGCCCCGGCACCTTGGCGTGCGTCGTCATGCGCACGCCCAGCCTCTTCAACTCCCCGGCCAGGACGGCGACGACCTTCCCCTCCTGCCCCGGCGACGTCATGCCGTCGGGGCCTCCGGCCGGGAAGTCCTCCGGGAAATAGTTGACGGTCCGCTCGCGGCAGATGCGCAGGGTGAGTTCGACGATGAAGGAGCGGAGGGACCGCGCTTCCTCGAGGATGGCCCGAGGGTCCGGAGGCGGCTCTTTTCCTGTCATGGTGGAGCAGAGCCTACATGAGGCGCGCGCCGGGATCAAGAACGCGGTCAAACCAGTGCCACATCAACCCGGGGCCTGCGTGGCGGGGTGGCGGCGCCTGTGGTAGCCTGCGCCGGATTATCCGGGAGGCGAGACGTGCCGGCGCACGGCCTGCGGAAACGAGCGATCGGCGTGCTGCGCCAGCGCTGCCCGCGGTGCCTCAAAGGCCGCGTCTTCCGCGGTCACTTGACGATGCACGACGCCTGTCCCGCGTGCGGCCTCGTCTTCGAGCGGGAGCCGGGCTACTTCGTCGGGGCGATGTACGTCAGCTACGCCATGGCGATCCCGGCGTACCTTTTGGCCGTCGTCCTCCTGCGCTTCCTCTTCCGGCGCCTTTCGGACCTCGCCGTGCTGGCGGCTGGGCTGCCGATCATCTGCCTCTGCGCCCCCCTTCTCTTTCGATACTCGCGCGTCATCTGGATGCACGTCGACCGGACGATCGATCCGGAAGAGAAGTAGCCCGGCAATGGCGGGCGCCGGTCCTCGACCCGGTCGAGACGCTGCCAGCGCGTCGCACGTTCTGACCCTTGAAGGCCGCAGGCCGTGATAGTCTCACGCGCCAGGAGGATTCGATTCAGACACCCCCGGATCCGGAAACGGCCCCCCGCCCCAAGATCAAGGACCTGGAGGTCATGGTCGCGGAGGTCGTGCGCGAGTCACCGGAAGCGACGACTCTCGTGCTGTTCACAGGCAATGACCGTCTCGAATATTGGCCCGGCCACTTCCTGACCGTCGAGCCGCACGAGTTTCCAGCGCTCGAGCGGTTCATCGCGTACTTCGAGGACATCAAGGGGAAGAAGGAGCCGGCGCGGGCCTACTCCCTGAGCTCCGCGCCGCACGAGCGCTCCCTTGCCATCACCATCAAAGAAGAGCGGTTCACGCCGGGCGTCACGCGCTACCCGCCGCTTCTGTCGCCTCTCCTCGTCTGGGACACGCTGCCCGGGACGCGCATGGTCGTCACCGGCTTCAGCGGACCCTACACGCTGCCGCCCGACATCGAATCCCGCACGGACCACCTGGTCCATGTTTGCGCCGGATCGGGCATCGTCCCGAACATGAGCATCCTCAAGCACGCCCTGCACCTGGGGATGAAGGTCCGGCACACGCTGATCTACGCCAGCAGAACCTGGGAAGACGTCATCTTCAGGAGGCAGCTCGAAGAGCTGGCCGCCGCCCATGCCGCCAGGCTGCAGATCGTTCACGCGCTGAGCCGGGAGAAGAAACCGGCGCGCTCCTCTTCGGAGATCCGCCAGGGCCGGGTGACCGAGGAGATGATCCGTGAGTTCGTCCCCGAGCCGTCCGCCGTGGAGGTTTTCGCCTGCGGGCCGGGCGTGACGAAGTACGATCGAGAGGCCGCAAGGCAGACGGGGCTCGAGCCGCAGCCGATGTTCCTCGACGCGGTGATGACGCACCTCACCTCGATCGGCGTCCCGAAGGAGCGGATTCACCGGGAAAGCTACGGCTGAACGGGGCGGCGCCCGGGCTGAGCGCCCCCTGTCCGGATCCCCGCCCCTTCAGTTGGTCTCGGGCGCGCCGGCGTCGACGGGGCGATCCACGCGCTTCCGACGGGACTTACTTTCCGTCCGTTGTGGCCGGCCGCGCAGCGGAGAGACTGCTCTGGAGGAGTTGCGTCCCCTCCAGAAGGACTTCGATTTCGTCCCGCCGCACCTCGGCGTCCGCCTCGCCGAGCTCGATCAGGCGGGTGAGGTAGTCGGGCTGGAACATGAGCAGGGAGAGCAGGTCGTTCGACCGCGTCTCGCGCGTGCCCAGACCCCGCGTCATGAAGCGAAATGCGCCGGGGAGCCGCGCCTCGTATTCGTTGGCCAGCTTGCCCAGGTCGTGCGACGGACGGAGCACGATGAGCTTGACCGTCCGGTAGTCGCGGCGCAATTCGGGCGGCAGCGCCTCCATCATCGTGTTCAAGCGCTCCATGGCCAGCGTGTCGGCGTCGAAGAGGTCCAGGAAAATAGCGTTGAAGAGCACGCCGACGATCTGCGCCGGCGGCGGGTAGCCGTTCACCGCGGGCTGATCCGCCTCGACCCGCGTCCGAGGGTAGCGGGTCGAGATCGCGAGGATCCGGTCCGCGCCCAGATGGACGGCGGGCGAAAGGGGCGCGGTGAGCCGGATGCCGCCGTCGCCGAACCATTGCCCATCGATCTCGATCGCGGGGAAGAAGATCGGCAGGGCGGCCGAGGCCATCACGTGGCGCACGCCCAGCTTCGCGTCGATCGACCGGCGGTGCGCGCGCTCCCACTGCGGGATGCCGCAGCCCTGCACCCAGGTGATGGACTGGCCCGTCGTGTAGCTCGAGGTTGTGATCGCGACCGCCTTGAGCGCGCCGCGCCGGAGGTTCGCTTCGATGCCCGGGAGTTCGTCGCCGTGTGCATCGAGCACCCGTTCGAGCAGGAACCACAGGGGCTTCGTGTCCACCGCGGCGTGAGAGCGGGGCGCAACCGTGGCGCCGCCCGAGACGAGCTTCAAGCCCAAGCGCAGAACGTTGCGCGCGAGCGACACGGTGTCGACTCGGAAAACCTCCTCCGCGGTGAGCTGGCTCCACAAGTCCGCGAGCTTTTCGACGCGCGTGCGGAAGTCCTCGAAGTGCGAGGCCAGGAAGGCCGCGTTGATCGCGCCGGCCGA
>JACOUZ010000149.1 GCA_016177515.1 Acidobacteriota bacterium | reverse complement strand
GTCCAGGCCAGCGCGATGACCAGCTCGCTCCTGAGAACCGCCAGCCCGCCGCCCGCGCCTGCGGTCGTTCTCGGACTGCCCACGCGGAAGGTATGGGTCTGCGAGGTGTGCGTGTTGTCCAAGGCCGGTTCGCCGGTGACGATGTCGTCCCAGACCAAAAGGCCCCGCGCCGGGTGCTCCGGCGTGGAAGGCGCGTTCGGGCTGGTGACGAAGTTCTTCGACCAGTTGGGCAAAGGCAGGACGTGGCTGATGACCGCCCGGCCGTAACCCTGCTCGCTGTTCCCCATGACGCCGACGAAGGTGCCGCCGGGCGAGCCGACGTTCATGCCGCGGGTGCGGCGGAGGTTCCGCTCGTTGACGTCCTGCCCCGCAGTCCCGATCAGCACGCCGAACTTGCCCGACGCCACGATCGCGGCCTTCACCAGGGCGCCCGAGACGTTGGGCACGCGGTTGGCCGCCTGCCGGTCGCCGGTCGGGTAGAAGCCCTGCGCGAAGTAGTCCCGGATGAGGGCCCCGGCGCCCGTGATATAAGCCGCCGCGTAGGAGTTCCCGAAGTTCCCTTCGTCGATCTGGGCGTCGACCGGACCCAGGTTGTTGTTGTCACGGCTGCGGAACGCGGCAATGGTTGCGGTCTCGAACGACGGCACCAGGTCGGTGGAGGGCGCCGTCACCAGGGGCGCCATGCGCAGCGACTCCGGCGTCGCCGGGCCGCGCGATACGTAACCGACGGTGTTGTTCTCCTGGTCGTTCGTGCCGAAGATGGTAAAGGCCTCGCCCCGGGTGCCGCCGACCGTCACGATGTTCTTGGCGGTGGACGGAGGCGCCGTCTGGACCGGCCGCGGGAAGTTCGGATCCTCATCGGCCGCCGTCCCGTTGAACAGGTCAGGGATGACAGGCAGCATGAAGGAGATGCGGTTGTTTCCGGCGAGGCCGCCGCTGTTGCCGGTCGGCGCGAACACCATGAAATCGCGGTTGTTGTACAGGAACACGTCGAGGTCCGCCGACTGCTGCGGGTAGGTCCCGTTGGTCGTCAGGAACTGCGTGGTCGAGAAGTTGTCCGGAGCGCCGAACGGCGTGACCGCCAGATGCGCGTCGGCGCCGCCGCCCACGATGCCGGAGCAGCTCCCCGTGCCGCCGCTCCTCGGGCAGATCAGCTCGCCCAGGCGGGCCAAGAGGCTCCCGGGATCGACGTTCCCCCCCTTCTCGATCAGGGAGTTGATCGTGCAGAGGGAATTGCCGGCCACGTCCGACACGATGATGCGCGCCCCCTTGGCTATGCCGTCCAGGTTGGCGTTTCGCGGCTGGGCGGGGCCGCCGATGCCGGACCGGGTCGCGAACACCCCGACTCCGCTCGGCCATGCGGCAATGGCGCTCGCCACGATGTTGCCGTGGCTGCCGGCGCCGTCGAGCAGCGCGTCGCAGTCGTCGCCGTTGTCGCGGACCTGGATGATGGAATGCACCTTGCGATGCACCGGGTTCGGGAACGGGTGGGTCAGGTCGCTGACCTGGGTGGCCGTCTGCGAGAAGCTCGGCGTGTCGGCCGAGATGCCGTTGTCGATGACGCCCACGAGCTGCGGCGGCACCGTGTCCGAGCCGTTGTTCACCCGCTGGCCGTCGGCGTTCGTGTCGATGCCGCCACCGTCCACGCCCGCCTCATCGAACGGCCGGATCATGTGGCTGTCTTCCGCAGAACCGGCCTGGACCGACGCGGGGGTCCTGGCGTTCATCTGCATCATCTCGAGCGACTCCTGGATGTGCAGGACCTCCGGAACGCGCGCCAGCCGGCCGAGGGCCTTGTGGTCCGCCCGCACCAGGTAGGCCGAGCCCTCGAGGCCGTAGTCCGCCACGTCCACCACCCCCTGCACCTTCGCCAGCCGATCCTTCACGCTTCGGCCGTTCCCGCCCGGAACCACCGCGACCTCGAGCAGGAAGGTCGGGTCGAGCGCCCTCTCCCTGTTGATCAACGGCCGCCGGCCGGTCTGGAGGTTGATCTTGTCCGCCGGCTGCATGGCGAAGAAATACGCCACGTCCGGGTTCTGCCGCAGCCGCCCGATCTGACCCCCCTCGACATAGGCGAGCAGGGTCGAGTTCGCCCGGAAATCGACGATCGTCCGGACGTCTTGGCGGACGCCGTCGAGGACGGCGTCGAGTGATTTCGCCGCGATCGCTTCCGGGCTCAGCATGAGGTAGTTGAGTCCGTGGGCCAGCTGGCCTCTGGCGCCGAGGCGGGTGACCTCATCCGCCCCGAACCGGAGCTCGGCCGGCAGCCCGCGCAGCGCCGCCTCGACGTTCCTGGGGTCGAGGTCCGCGATGTTCGTGCGCAAAAGCCCCCTGGTGTCGCCGTCGACGCGCCGCGCCGTCTTGAAGTCGTCGCCGAAGACGGCGAACTCGGCCGGCCGCAGCGTGGCGGGCGGCAGCTGGAGCTTGGCCATCTGGCGCGCGTCGATCTCCATCAGCTTCGCGATGAAGGCGTCCTCCTCGTCAGTGACCGGGGCCAGCTGTGCCCTGGATGCCCAGAGCAGCATGGCCGGCGCGGCCAGGATGAGGCACAGGCCAAACGCGACCAGTAGACGGGTGCACTTTGTGTTCGAAAGTGCGTTCATTCGAGTCCTCCTTGGTGGGCTGCTACGAGCTCTGCGGAAAAAGATGGCATTGCGATGACCGTGGGAGCCACGGTCACCATGAAGGCGGAAGGCGATGACCCGCTTCTGTCCCCTTCGGAGACATGGCGGGCGATGGGAAGCCCCCCCACTACGACCTCGCTCAATTGTAAAGGTCCAGCAGTCGGCAGATCCAAACGGCGAACTTTGTAATGCGCTGCCCATATACTGTGAAGGGTTGGGGCTGTCAAGGAAAAGTTGGGAAACCCTTAAAATGTCGCCCCGGGGTCTCAGTCTCATTGACAGGGAAATAACCGGCACCCTAAAATGGGTCGCTTCGGGATGGCTCGGGCCTAATTAATATGATGGCGGGGGAGGGGTGATGATCTCTATGAATCAAGACGGGGTTTCGCGGCCTGGAATGGGCCTCGCGGCCCGCGACATGCAGCACGTCTCGCCGGTGGCGCACTCCCTGGCCCGGGTGGCGCTCGTGCTCTCATTCGCCCTTCTGACCTGGGCCGGCGCCAGGCTGTCGGTCCCCCTGCCGTTCACCCCGGTCCCCGGGACCCTGCAGACCCTGGCGGTGCTCCTTGCGGGGGGCCTCCTGGGCGCCCGTGCCGGAGCGGCGAGCCAGGCTGCCTATCTCTTCATGGGGGCGGCCGGCCTGCCGGTATTCGCCCTTCCGGGGGCGGGTCCGGCTTACTTCCTCGGACCGACCGGCGGCTATCTCGCCGGGTTTGTCCTGGCCGCACTGGTCACCGGGTGGCTCACAAGCGGCCTGCGCGGACTGGGTGTCTGGGGGGCGCTCATCGCCTTCATGGCCGGGAGCGCCGCCATCCACGCCTGCGGCCTCGCCTGGCTGTCGGTGGTTCTGGGAGGCCCCGCGGCCGCGTGGCGCGCCGGGGCGCTGCCGTTCCTTCTCTTCGACCTCGCCAAGGTGGTCGTGGCGACGGGGATCCACGCCGGTTTCGTGCGATGGAAGGCCAGCACGCTGCGCTGAAGCAGATCCTCCGGGACATCGGTCCCTGCCTGGTCGCCTTTTCGGGCGGCGTCGACAGCACGCTTCTGCTCAAGGTGGCGCATGACGTCCTGGGAGAGGGGGCCACGGCGGTCACGGCAGTCTCGCCTTCGCTCGCCGCCGTCGAAAGGGAGGATGCCGTGCGCCTGGCCGGTCTCATCGGCGCCCGCCACATCCTGGTCCCGACCGAAGAGGTCGACGATCCGCGCTATTCCAGGAACGACCGGGCCCGCTGCTTCTACTGCAAAGAGGAGCTGTTCCGCGTCATGCGGTCCGTGGCGGCGCGGGCGGCCGGACAGGCCATCGTCTACGGAGCGATCACGGACGACCTGGGGGACGATCGTCCTGGAATGCGGGCGGCCGGGCAGGCCGGCGCGCGCGCGCCGCTCATCGAGGCCGGGTTTTCCAAGACGACGGTCCGCGTCCTCTCCAGGCGGCTGGGCCTGCCGACCTGGGACAAGCCTGCGATGGCCTGCCTCGCCTCGCGCATCCCGCGCACCGTGCCGGTCACGCGTGCCGCTCTGGCCCTCGTGGAGCGCGCCGAGGCGGCCGTCCGCTCCCTGGGGTACAGGCAGGTGCGCGTGCGCCTGCACGGCGAAGGGGCCCGCGTCGAGCTCGACGGGGACGGGCTGCGGCAGGCCGCCTTGCCTCCCGAAAGGCAGCGGCTGATCACCGCCGTGCTCTCCGCCGGCTTCCATCAGGTCCTGATCGATCCGCTCGGCTACAGGCCGGGAGGCGGCGCATCCTGAGCGATCCCGATCGGGAGCCTCCCGGCGGCACCGACCGCAAGATCCTTCATTCCTTCATGGAGATCGCCTCCGCCACGGCCGGCGCGGAGGATCTGGACACCGTCCTGGAGAAAATCGCCCAGTCGCTGCGCCGGCTCTTCCCGGTGGACGGCGCCGCCCTCGGGCTGCTCGAGGGGGACAGCATCATGGTGCGCGAAGTGCTGAAGAGCGGCCGCCAGGCGCAGCGGGATCCCGAGCGGCTCCCCGCGGACGCCTCGCATCTGATGGGGTGGGTCATCAGGAACGACAAGCCGGTGTGGCGGAACGACGTGACGGCCGAGATGCGTTTCGCCGAGAGCGCCAGGCAGGGGAACCTGCGCAGCGACATGACGATTCCCCTGCGGGCCCGCGGCCGCGTGATGGGGGCCTTCCGGGTCGCGTGCAGCCGGCGGCACGCCTTCGATCCGGAAGACTTCGAGGTCCTCAAGCGCTGCGCCGACATGACCGCCGTGGCGGTCGAGACCCAGCGCCTGCTCCTGGCCACCAAGAGGCTGGCGGAGCTGGACGGGGTGACGGGGGTCTACAACCACCGCCACTTTCGCACCCTGCTCGATCAGGAGGTCGATCGGGCCCGCCGCCTGGAGCGCCCTGTCGCCCTGATCATGATCGACATCGACAACTTCAAGCGCTTCAACGACACCTACGGGCACCAGGCGGGCGACGAAGTGCTGCGGCACATCGCCCAGCTCGCCGCCCGCGTCCTGCGCCGCTCGGACGCCGTGGCGCGCTATGGCGGCGAGGAGTTCGTGGCGCTCCTGCCGGACGCCGAGGCGCCGGACGCGGTGTCGGTGGCGGAGAAGATCCGGACCGAGGTCGAGAAGAACCCGCTCACTCTGGCCGGCATGCTCCGCCCCCTGCACGTTTCCGCCAGCCTCGGAGTCGCCTCGTTTCCCGCCGACGCCATCAACGCCCCCGACCTGGTGGCCGCCGCCGACCGCGGGCTCTACCACGCCAAGCGCACCGGCAAGAACCGGGTCTGCCACGCGCCCCCGGCGGCCGCTGCCGGATGACCCGGAACGTCCGGTCAGAGGAGGGGATCCCGGCGCGACTCGCCGCCGGCGGCCCCCTCCGCCACGGCGCACAGCGCGGCGAGAACGGCGACCAGGGCGAGGCAGGGGAAGACGACCGGCCACCAGGCGGCATCGAGGGTGGCGCGTGATTCCGACAGGATCGATCCCCAGGAGGGGGCGGGAGGATCGACCCCGAAGCCGAGAAAGCTGAGGCCGGACTCCAGGAGAATGGCATTGGCCACGCCGAAGGAGGCCATGACCCAGAGGGGCGCCGCCAGGAGAGGGAGGAGATGCCGCACCACCAGGCGTGAGGCCCCCGCGCCGGCGGCGCGCGCCGAGCTCCACACCTCGCCGCCCCGGTGGCGGAGGATTTCTCCCCGCACGTAGCGCGCCATGGTGGTCCAGCGGCTGAGCGCGATGCCGGCCGCCAGGGGCAGGAGCCCCGACCGCCCAAGGGCCGCCACGAAGGCGAGCGCCAGGACGAACGGCGGGAAACAGGCGACGACGTCGACGAGCCGCACCACGATCAAATCGATCAGGCCGCCGCGCAGGCCGGCGAGGGCGCCGAGGGAGAAGCCGGCCAGGAGCGCCAGGGCGGTCGCGCCGAACCCCACCGCGAGCGACGGCCGGGCGCCGTGGATGAGCCGGGCGAGGAGGTCGCGCCCGAGGGCGTCGGTCCCCAGGAGGTGGGCGCGGCCGGGAGGCAGGAGCGCCTGATCGAGGCGGATGCCGCGGTAAGAGTAGGGGACGGGAGGCATCACAAGAATGCGCACGCCCGGGAGCGCCTCCGCGGCCGGGGCGCGCGGGCCGCCTTTCGCCGCCACGCCCCAGTCGACCCTCAGCAATGCGGGATCGTCGAACAGGCGCCCGGCGAGCGGCAGGTCGGCCAGGGCCGGGAACACCAGCCGTCCCTGGAGGCGCGCGACGACCGGCCGTTCGTTGGCCAGGAGCGGCGCGAGAAGGCCCGCGGCCGCCATCGAAAGAACGAGCCAGGCGGCAGGCCGCGTGTCAGGAGGCACGCGGACTCCCGTCCACCAGGCCGGCGCGAATCCTCGGATCGACGGCCAGGTAGAGAAAATCGACCAGCAGGTGCCCCAGGACCACGCAGGTCGCCGACAGGAGGGTCAGCCCCATGACGACCGGATAGTCCCGGCCTTCGACCGCCGCCAGATACAGCCGCCCGACCCCGGGCACCGAGAACACCTGCTCCACCAGGATGCTGCCTCCGACCAGCCCCGGGATGATGGCGGCCAGGAGAGTCACGAACGGGACCGCGGCATTCGCGGCCACGTGGAGGTAGGCGCGCGAGCGGGGCAGGCCCTTGGCGCGGGCCACCGCCAGGAACTCCCGCCCCAGGATCGAGCGGAAGGCGGCGCGCGAGTAGCGCGCGACGATCGCCCAGCCCGACAGAGCGAGGCAGAAAGTCGGCAGGACCAGGTGGCGCAGGAGATCGAGGGCCCGCGCGGCAGACGACCCCCCTTCGGCGGACAGCCCCATGAGCGGCAGCCATCCGAGCCGCACCGCGATCCATTGCTGCATGAGGAGCGCGGCCGCGAACGGCGGCACCGCGTACAGGAGCAGAAGGGCCCAGCCTCCGATTCGATCCGCGGCCCGTCCGGGGGAGGAGGCGCCCAGGAGGCCGAACGGCACGGCCAGACCGTAGATCAGCACGATCGAGGAGAGGTTCAGGAGGCGGCTCCAGGGGAGGGCGTCGCCGATGACCGCGCCGACCGGCCGCCCATCCCGGAG
>JACOUZ010000143.1 GCA_016177515.1 Acidobacteriota bacterium | reverse complement strand
TCCTGGCGCTGACGACCTGCCAGGCCACCCCCCTCGCCTTCGGGCGCGCCTCGTCCGGAAAAAAGTCGAGGCGGTAGCAGGCCACCCCTTCGCGATCTTCCAGGCCCGCGTAGCGGTAAGACGACAGGCGCAGCAGGAGGGCCAGGGAGTAGCCGCCCTCCACTTCTTCATGCCCGACCCCCGAGAGCATCGTCCTGTAGTGCCTGGCGAAGGATCCGAGCTCCCGCTGCCGCTCCTTCTCGCCGGCCGGCGGCTCCCGGCCGTCGAGGCGCAGGAGCTCCTCGTCGAACCCGTCTTCCCGGGGCGTGACCTGGAACTCCAGGACTTCGCGCCTGACCACCTCCCCGGACTCGCCGATCTCCTGCCGCTCCGCCCGCCGGGCGAACCGGTAGCGCGTCCAGGCCGCCACATCCGCCTCCTGCACCTTCTGCGCCTCGGAGAGGATGAAGTGCAGGTCGGACGGCCCCGGGTCCAGGGCGGCGGGAGCGGCCGGCGGCGAAAAAACGGTCTGGGTGGCCAGCGAGAAGGAAAAGGCGCCGGGAATCACGTGCGCCGCCAGGGCGAGCCAGGCACCGCGGGAACGTCCCGCCCGGCGCCCGGCTCCGCGCCTCCGGTCCTCCAATGGGGCGTCTATTCCATCACCACGCGCGGGACCGCGCCCGGCGTCGCGTCGGCTTCCTTGCCGCGCAGCCCCTCGCGCTTGACGCGCACGCTCTTGGCTGGAATGCCGACCGAGATGTGATGGTCGGGGACCTGCCGGGTCACGACGCCCATGGTCCCGACCATGGCGTTGCGCCCGATGGTCATCCCCGAAAGGACCACGCCATGGTAGGTGATCCGGGCGCCGTCCCCGATCAGCGTGCGGCCGCAGGTGACGCGCTCGATGTCCTCGATGTCGTGGGCGTGCGAGTAGACGTTGGCGTAGTCGGAGATCGACACGTTATGGCCGATGACGATCTCCCCCCGATCGTCGAGCAGGACGTAGCGGTGGATCGTCGTGTTGTCCCCGACCGAAAGGTTGTAGCCGAAGGATACCTCCACGTCCCGGAAGATCCGGACGTTCTCCCCGCAGTGCTTGAAGACGTGCTTCGCCAGGAGCCGCCTGACTCTGTGGCCCAGGTGCACGTTCTGGCCCAGGGAGGAGTGGTCGAACTGGATCCAGAGCCAGAGCAGCGGCTTGACGCGGTTGTAGCGCACGGGGTCGCACTCGGCGTAGTACTCGGCCTCCAGCGTGACGTTGCGCGGATCGAACTGCGCGATCATCATCCGTTCGCCGACCGGTCGCGAGCCGTCCTCGATCAGGTCGGAATAGTGCGCCCCCTCCCCGTAATGCATCTCCGTCAGCACGTCCCGACAGAGGACATCCCGATCGATCCTGGGATTTTGCAGCCGGGCCTTCAGGTTGTCGATGAAGCGATCGTAGAGATGGGCGATTTCCTGGTTGGCAAGGGGAACGGGTCGCGAGGCCACCAACCCTCCGGGCGCGCCACCGGTCGCGCGTCAGGCGGGATTCTCCCGAAAACCGACCGGCGAGTCAAATCGCGGCGCCAGGCGGCTTCAATCAGTCCCGGCACGAACCGCACCGGCGATGAACGGCCGAACGCGTATCCTGTCGCTGAGCGCCCGGCTGCCCCTCTGCTATAATCCGTCGCCATTTGCCGCCGGGGGGCGCGTGCCGGAAGCCTCGAACAGACGGGCGGTTCCCGACTGGGTGTGGGTCGCGGGCGCGGGCGCCCTGGCGCTCGTCCTGCGGCTCGTTTACGTGATCCAGGTCAAGGACACGACCCTGGTCCAGCCCGAAGAGCTGGACCCCGGACTCTATTATCACTGGGCGCAGGACATCGCCGCGGGCGACTGGCTCGGCAAGGCGCCGTACGTCCAGAGCCCGCTGTACGCCTACCTCCTCGGCCTGGTGATGATGGTCATCGGCGGCGGCGTGGGGGCGATCCTGGTCGTCCAGGCGCTTCTCGGCTGCGGCACGGTCGTCCTGACCTACGTCGCCGGCCGGCGCCTGTTCGGCCACTGGCACGGCCTGGCCGCGGCCCTCCTGATCGCCCTGTACGGCCCGTTCATCTTCTACGAGGGGATGGTCATGAAGACCTTCCTCTCCCCCTTCCTGACCCTGGCGCTCCTGCTCCTCTTCGACCGGGCTCGCGCCGCCGCGCGGCCGGATGAGACAGGCGGCGCGGACGGGCGGCGCGCCACGCGGCTGTTCGCCGCCGCGGGGGTGGTGTACGGCCTGACCACCCTCGACCGCGACAATTTCATCCTGCTGGCGCCGCTCCTGGCGGCGCTGGCCTTCTGGCTGGCCGGCGGCCCGAACCGGCGCCGCCTGCGGGCGGCCGGGGCCTTCACCCTCGGCGCGGTCCTGATGATCGTGCCGGTCACGCTGCGCAACTGGATCGTGGCGCACGAGTTCGTGCTCCTGACGACCGGAGGCGGCGAGGTCTTTTTCATCGGCAACAACCCTGACGCCAACGGGCTGTACGTGCCGCCGCCGTTCGTGCGGCCCGACCCGAAGTACGAGCACGCCGACTTCATCGCCCGCGCCGGGGAGATCGCCGGCCGCAAGCTGACGCCGATGCAGTCGTCCTGGTTCTGGTTCCGCGAGGGATCCAAGTTCATCGTCGAGGAGCCGCTGTCCTGGGTCCGCCTGCTGGGCCGCAAGTTCGTCCATTTCTGGAACTACTTCGAGCTGCCCGACAACCTGGACTACGTCATCCTGCAGCGTTTCTCGCCGCTCCTGGGCGCGCTCAACGTGGCGTTTCCGCCGCCGGGCATGCGGACGATCACCGTGCCGGCGGCCGGATCCTGGGTGCCGGTGCGCCTCCACCTCTATTCGACCTTCGGGACCGTCGCGCCGCTCGGCCTGTTCGGCATCCTCCTGACCTGGCGCCGCTGGCGCCGGTTCGTGCCGCTTTATGTCCTCCTGTTCGGCTACATGGGGACGGTCCTGCTGTTCTTCAACTTCTCCAGGTTCCGCGTGCCGATCGTGCCGATCCTGGCGCTGTTCGCCGCCGAGGGCCTGTTCGCGATCGGACGGTTCCTGCGGCGCCTCTGGGGGCTGGCCGTGGCCTTCGCCGCGAGGTCGGGCGACATGGTGGCGCGGGCGCGCGCCCTGGTCCCGGGCCGGCGGCAGGCGATCGCCTGCGCCCTGCTGGCCGTCATTCTGCCGGGCGTGAACGTCGAGCGGCCGCGGGGGGTCGTGCCGGCCCTCGAGCAGGCGCTCCTGACCGGCAACGCTTACTACGCGCAGTCCCGGTACGAGGAGGCGCTGCAGGCCTACCTGACGGGACTGCTCCTGCTCGGCGAGGGCCCGCCCGGGCCGCGCGGCGAAGCGCAGCTCCAGGCCCGGTTCGGTCCCGGAGTGACGCGTGAGGCGCTGGCGCGGGAGCTGGAGACGGAGTCGATCGCCCGCGGCCCGCAGTTCAAGGGGATGCACATCGGCATCCACCACGGCATCGGCATCTCCCTGGTGCAGCAGGCCGAGGCGCTGCTCGGCAGGGGGGACCGCCAGAAGGCCCTGCCGCTCCTCGATCAGGCCATGTCCCAGCTCCATGAGGCGCTGAAGCTGGCGCCCGCCTACCTGCTGTCGATCCGGAAGATGGCGCGGGTCTTCGCCTTGAAAGGGGACCAGCCCGCCGCCATCGACTGGCTGCGCCAGGGTGCCGATCTCTGGCCCGACGATCTGCAGACGCGCACCGAGCTGGCGGAGGCGCTCTTCAGGTCCGGCGAGTACGGGGAGGCGCTGCGCCAGATCGACCAGGGGCGCGCCATGCACAAAAGCCTCGATCCGAAGGAACTGGCGAAGGTCTATTTCCACCGCGGCCTGATTCTGCACCAGGGGATGAACGAGCCGGGCCGGGCGCTGTACAACTTCGAGCGGTCGCTCGAGCTCGATCCCGGCTACTCCCAGGCCGGAGAAGTCCGCGGCACGGTGATGATCCTGCGGTCGCGCGGCATCCAGCCGCTCCCCGACGAGCCGGCCGGCACCCCCGCGCCCCCGGCCCCGGTCCCGGCCGGCGCGAACGCGCCCGGAGTCCCCGCCCCTGCCGGGGCCCCGCCTTCAGGAGATTGAGCGCCTCAGGAGGCGCAGGGCGGTGCGGGCGGCGCGCTGCTCGGCCTCCTTCTTCGTCTGCCCCTTGCCCCGCGCCAGCTCCTTGCCGTCCAGGACGAGGCCGACGTGGAACGTCGGGCTGTGGGCCGGCCCCTCGGTCCGCACCACCCTGTAACGCGGCGCCGGCCGGCCTCCGGCCTGCAATAATTCTTGCAGACCGGTCTTGAAGTCCTTCTCCTCGATCTCCTCGCGGCTCAGCCCCTGGATCTGCCCGCCGAACAGCCGGTTCACGACCGCCCGCACCGGCTGATCGCCGCCGTCCAGGAAGACCGCGGCGATCACCGCCTCGAGGGCGTCGGCCAGCAGCGATTCCTTGCTCCGCACGAGCCCCTGCTCGGCGGTCTTGCCGAGCCGCAGATGGGACCCCAGGCCGAGCCTCCGGGCGACCTGCGCGAGATTCGGACGGCTGACCAGGTACCCCTTGAACTTGGAAAGCCCTCCTTCGTCCATCCCGGGAAAGCGCTTCATGAGCGCATGGGCGACGAGGAAGCCGAGCGCCGCGTCCCCGAGGAACTCCAGGGCCTCATTGTCGGGCCCGCCCCCCTCCTCGTGGGCGTAGGAGGAATGCGTCAGGGCCCGGACCAGGAGGTCCGGGTCGGCGAACGCATACCCGAGGCGCTCTTCCAGGCGCGACCGGCCGGGCCCGCTCCCCGACCGGGGACGGGGAATCCCGGGCGAAGGGTTGCGCATGGCGATTAACGGGGACCGGCCGCCGGGGCCTCCGGGGGCCGGGAGGCCGCCGGCGCGTCCGATGGCTGCGCCGGTGCGGGGCCGGGCTGTGCCGGGACCGGGCCGGGCTGCGGCGCCTGGCGGGACTGGCCCTGGATCCGGCGCAGCAGATCCTCCCCTTTCTGCTTCTCCTTCAGCGCCTCGAAGCGCTTCCCGATGCCCTCGTAGGCCTCCGCCAGCTTCAGATGGGCGTCCACCTCGACGCGCGTGAGCGGCTGAGTGTAGGCCCACTTCAGGTACGTCTCCAGGGAGTCCGCCGCCTCCTTGTCCTTTTTCATCTTGTGCGCAGAGATCCCGACCAGGTAGTCGACCAGGGGGTACCCGTCCGTCTTCTCCTTCTCGACCGCGATGCGCCGGGCCTCCTTCAGCTCGTCGATGGCCTCCCTGTTCTTCCCGAGATAGAACAGGTTCCGCCCATTTTTGTAGCGCACGACGGAGACGTCGGCGTACAGCCGCGCCGCCTTCTCGAGATGGGGGGCCGCCTTCCAGTAGTCCCGGCTGTCCATGTAGAAGGTCCCGAGGCTGAACAGGGCGTCCAGGCTGCCGGGATCGAGATCGAGGACACCGTGCCACTCGCCCAGGGCGCCGTCCACGTCGGACTCCTGCATCAGGCTCTCCCCCATCACCCAGCCGGCCTTTGCCGTCCGGCCCAGGGCCGCGAGCTCGCGCGCGATGTCCCTGGCGCGCACCGGATCGCCGGCGATGCCGAGGTACGACTTGGCCAGGTTGTAGAGGAACTCGGACTTCTCGTCGCTCGAAGCGCCGTAGTTCGTCAGGTGCGGCAGGATCGAT
>JACOUZ010000142.1 GCA_016177515.1 Acidobacteriota bacterium | reverse complement strand
CGCCTTATTGCTCTGCCTTCAGGACGCCGCCCGGCACGGAGCGACCTTGCGCGTGGCGCGCAGCCACGGTCCCATCCGCACCATGCTGGCGCTCAGCTCGCTCCTGCCCCTCCTCGAGGAGGGAGGACTGCCGGGAAAGGCACCGCGCCGGGAGGGACAGGACGCGCCGCTTCTGGCGATTGCCTGACCTCTCCGGTCCCGATACGGGCTCTGTGCCGAAAGGCCCTCAAGGGCGCGCGAGCTCCCGCCGCGCCCCGGGATCGGACGGATCAATCTCGAGCAGCCGCGTCAGCTCCCGCCGCGCCTCGTCGGTCCGCCCCTGTTCCCGCATCAGCACAGCCAGGTTGTAGCGGGCGTCCAGGTTCTGAGCGTCGAGCTCGATCGCCTGGCGGTAATGCCGCTCGGCGGCCGCCGGATCCCCCCGCCGCTTCAAAAGCACGCCCAGGTTGGCGTGTGCGGCCGCCAGGGTCGGGTCGTCGCGCAGGGCCCCCATGAACAGGTCTTCCGCCTCCGCCAGGTCCCCCGACTGCAGGCGCAGCGCTCCGAGGTTGTTGCGGGCGGCCGCCAGGCGCGGGTCGATCGCGAGCGCCTTCTCGAAGGCGGCCGCCGCCCGGCCGGCGTCCCCGCGGGCGGCCAGGTGGCGCCCGAAGGCATTCCACGAGGGGGACAGGGACGGATCCCGCCGCACCGCCTCCCGGAAGGCCACGCCCGCCGCGTCCTCGAGTCCGAGGGTCCGGTAGGCCTCGCCCAGAAGATAGGGGGCGGTGCCGCTCTCCGGGTTGCGGGCGCCGGCCTCCGACAGGGCCGCGATCGCCTCGGCGGTCAGGCCGGCGCGCAGGGCATCGAGCCCCGCCGCCAGGTAGGGATCGCCCAGGCCCCAAAGGTCGGCATCCTTGAGGCTCGTGGCGATGTCGAGCCGCACGTCACGCTCCCTGGCGCGCGCACGGAGGGCTGCCACCAGCTCCGGATCGGAGGCGGCGATCCCCGCGGGCAGGACGGCCAGCGCGCCTTGCCGCACGCGCCTCAGGGCTGCGATCTGCTCGCGCAGGCTGTCGCGGAACATCGCCAGGGGGGCGCGCGTTTCGAGATAGAGGGTGTCGTCGGTGTGCAGGCGTGCCCCGGCGGCCAGGGCCTTAAGGCCGGCCGGGCCGGTGACGAAGCGGGAAAGCAAGTCGGCCGGCCGGCCGATGCCGCCCCGCCGCAGATCGTCCCAGGCCTCCTGCAGCCGCGGGGCGCTCAGGTGCCTCGGATCGACGACCAGGGGAGCGTCCCCCTCCGCGCCCAGGAGAAAATAGTCGCCCCCTCCCGGCGATTCCTCCCACAGCGTCGCCCCCGGGAAGACTTCGAGAAATGAGCGCACCAGGCCGCGGAAGTCCTCCGTCGAGAGGCGGTAGGCCTGCACCCACTGGCAGAACAGGCCACCCGGCTGGAGGCGCGACCTGGCCAGCCGATAGAACTCGACTGTGAACAGGTTCGACACCCCGGCGACCCAGGGGTTGGAAGGTTGGGAGGCGATCACGTCGAAGCGCTGCGGCCGGACGAGGAGGCGGCTGCGCGCGTCGTCGATCACGATTCCCGCGCGGGGGTCGTCCAGGGCGCGGCCGTTCCAGTCGTCGAACCGGCGCGCCGCCTCGCCGACCGCCGGAGCGATCTCGATCACCTGGATGCCGCGGACCGGGTGACGCTCCGCCGCGCCGAGCGTGATGCCGCTGGCCAGGCCGACGATCAGGACGTCGGCCGGCGCGGCGTGCAGGAGGAGCGGCAGGTGCGCCGCCAGGAGCTGCGTGCTCAGGTCGCCGCCGGTCGACGCTTCGGTCTTGCCGTTGATCTGCAACGACAGCACGCCCGCGGGACTTTTGCGCACGGTGACCAGGCTGACACCGTCCTCGCGGGAGAGGAGGATCTCGCCACGGCGGCGGATCGCTCCGGCCAGGTCGCCTCCGGGCCCCGAAGCGGATCGGTAGATCGGGCCGTACAGGAATCCTCCCCCCGAGATCAGATCGGGATCCCAGCCGGGAAGGGCCAGGGGAAGGACGATCGCTCCCAGGAGGAGGCAGGAGGCCGCGACCCATGCCGGGCGCCGGCGCCCCCGATCAAGGATGATCGGCACGATCGCGAGCAGCATCGACGCGACCGAGGCCGCGACGAGCGACGCCCGGATCCCGGCAAGCGGCAGGGCCAGGAACCCGGCCGCGGTGAATCCGGCCACCGCGCCCCACGACGAGGCGGCGTAGAAGCGGCCGGCCGACGCGTGCGCCTCGCCCGGATGCCGTGCGGCGCAGGCGGCGAGCGCCGGGAAGGCCGCCCCCTGGCACAGGGTCGGGACGAGCAGCAAAGCCGCCATGACCGAGAATTGCGCGGCGATCAGCACGGCCGGCATGTGCGCCATCCTCCCGGATACCCAAGCGGCGACGATCGGCAATCGCCCGAGGACCGGCACGAGGAACAGGGACGAGACTCCCGCCCCGGCCAGGGCTACGGCCGCCACGACAGGGGCGGCGCCCGGACGGGAGAGCCGCCGGCCGGCGAGCAACGGTCCCGCGCCCAGGCCGAGAATGTAGGCAGCCAGCGTCACGCCGAGGGCGTACACGGACGATCCGAACGCCAGCGTGGCGGCCCGTGTCCAGCCCACCTGCAGGATGGCGCCCACCGCGCCCGAGAGGGCCGCCGTTCCGGCGAAGACGGCGGGAACCGGGCCGCGCGGGGCGGGGGAAGCGGAGAACGCCGGCGGAGCCGGCGTCTGGATGAAAGTCGCCGCGGAGGGCCGGCCGGGGGCGCGACGCCTGGCCAGAAACAGCGCCGATCCGGCCGCGGTTGCGTTCAGAACACCCGCCGCAAGGAAAGTCGCGCGCGTCCCCAGGAAGGGCAACAGGCCGAACGAGCCCGCGAGCGCCCCCAGCGCCCCGCCGAGGGTATTGACTCCATAGAGAACTGCAAGGGCCCTCCCCGATGACGCGCCGCTTCCGACCGCCTCGCGCACCAGGAAGGGGAAGGTGGCCCCCATCAGCAGCGCCGGCACGGCCAGCACGGCCCACGCCAGGCCGAACCGCAGGAGGGCGAGAGACAGGGACGATTCGCACGCCGGGCCGATGGCCTCGAGAAGCCGCGGAACGGCGGCGGCCACGGCGGGGCTGGCGAATCCGTAGAGTGCGAGCCCTCCCTCGAGTCCGGCATAGCCGGTGAGGGGATTGCTCCGGCGTCCGGCGGCGCGCGCCCCGATCGCCGCGCCGGCGCCCAGCCCCCCGAGAAAGGAGACCAGGACCGCCGTGAGCGCCTGCAGCGAGTTGCCGAGGCTCTGCCCCAGGGACCGGGTCCAGGCCACCTCGTGGACGAGGCCGGCACACCCGGAGAGGGCGAACACCAGGGCCAGGAGGGAAAGGCCGCGTGGCCGGGTCACCGCCCGGGACGATCTTTGGAGCGGCGCGCCGGGGGCCGCGCCTTCGGCGGCGGTCGCTGCAGGAGGAGACGGACCAGGCGCTCGTCGGGCCAGCTCTCACCTTCGGCGAGGATGAGCGGGAACTCGCGCTGCTGGCCGTCCACCGTCGCGGCGAACCGCGGCGCGAAGGAGTCGGATGCGCCCTGCAGCGAGTCGGCGTGCAGCTCGCGCACCTGGCCGTTGCGCTCGGTCACGCGAAGCCGGGCCACGGGGTCGCCGGGCGGGTAGTCGATTTCGATCTGGCGGGTGGTCTTGAATTTCACCTTCGACCAGTCCTCCAGCCGCAGGCAGCGGCACTCGCGCCGCCGGTCCTCGATCTCCATCCGGTGCCCGGCCGGGTCCTCGGAGCGCGGAGCGCTTCTCTGGTAGTAGACGCGCTCGAAGTGGACGAAGACCAGATCGGACACGGGGAGGGTGCGCTCCCCCCCGGGGCCGGCGAGCACCAGAGTCGGATTGCCGCGCGGCACGCGCGGCGCGCGCGCGGCCAGTGCCGCGGCGAAGGGCAGGGAGCCGATCAGGATCGCGACGACGACCAGGCGGGCGCGCGCGCGCAAGACGCCGCTCACTCTCGGACGAACTGGATGTCGACCAGGGACGAGCTGACCACGAAGATCGTGCGGTTGTTGTCGGAGGGATCGGCCGGTACCACGTAAAAGCCGGGCCGGTGCGGGTCGTAGTCGAGGCTGTAGGCGAAGATCTTCTCGCCGTCGAAGAACTCCAGGACCGTCTTGATGAGCGGCGGCGCGGCCGCGCGCCCGGGCCGCTTCGCGCGGGGGAACCCGTTCGGCTCCCGGTTCCTGTGCCGGTCCTTCCGCCCCCAGGTCTTGACGTGGAACAGGGCTTTCAGTTCCTCGACGCGAATCTCGTGGGACGCGGCGACCTGGCCCTCCCGGCGCACGAGATGGAAGGATTCCACGGCGGGGTCGAAGTCGCGCGAGAACCCCTTGGAGACACGGCCGTCCTTGAAATGAGCGACCAGCTTGGAAGTGCGGCCGATCGACGGCCGGCCTCCGGCGGCACGGCCACTCGCTTGCCCTGGCTCCAGGTTGGGGCTAATATCGCCTCCCCGTGAGCGTCAGTAACCGAGTTCGGGAAAAAACCTCTGCAGGATGACCCGGCACACCAGCAGAAGGGCAAGCGGGGTGCCCAACAGGAGCAGGGCCTGGACCACTGCCTTCCATCCGGGAAGGGGGTCGGAGGGCACGAGGCCCGGCCGCCCGGACGGGGGATGCTGCCCCGGGGGGGTCGCGCCGGCGGACCTGCGGTTCATCTGCGACATGGAGCCTATATATCACAGGCGGGACTCAAAAAGTCCGCGAAGGTGACGGGACCGCGTGACGGATCGGTGGACGCGCCGCGAGGCGTCCTTCCCGAGAGTGGCGGAAACAGGGTATATTGCCTGTCTTGGCAACGGTGAGAGCCACGATGACCATCGAACAAGCCCTGCGGGACGCCCGTCTGGGGAGCCTGTCCCTCTCCGACCCCGCCTGCGTGCCGCGCGGGACAAGCCTGGCGATCACCCTGGGGGTCATGCGCGAGAACGGGGTCGGCTGCGTCCTCGTGTGCGACGGGGAGCGCGTGGTCGGCATCTTCACTGAGAGGGACGTTCTTAACAAATTGATCGGCAGCGGAATCAGCGAGAGCGAGCCTGTCGACCGGTTCATGACTTCCAATCCCGCCTCCCTGAGACGGACGGACTGCCTGGGAGACGCGGTCAGGATGATGACCGAGCGGGGCTACCGGCACATTCCGCTCCTGGACGAGCGTGGCCGGAGGGCCGGCATGATCGCCGCCCGGGACATCGTGAATTACGTGGCCGAGCATTTCCCGGCGGAGGTCGTGAACCTGCCGCCCAGGCTGGACCAGGTTTTCCAGACTCCCGAAGGCGGATGAGGAGACAAGAGACACCGTGAGCACCGAGACCGAGGTCGTCCCCCCCAGAGCCAAGGTCACCGAGATCGACACCGTCGTCATCCGGTTCGTCGGCGATTCCGGAGACGGCATGCAGCTGACCGGGACGCAGTTCGCCGACACCACCGCGCTGGTCGGCAACGATCTCGCCACCCTGCCGGATTTCCCGGCGGAGATCCGCGCCCCTGCCGGTACCCTGGCGGGGGTTTCCGGGTACCAGATCAGCTTCTCGTCGCGCGACATCAAGACCCCCGGCGATCAGCCGGACGTGCTGGTGGCGATGAACCCGGCGGCCCTGAAAACCAACATCGGGGACCTGGAAGAGGGGGGGATCCTGATCGTCGACACCGATGCTTTCACCGAGGGGAACCTCGCGAAGGCCGGCTGCAAGACCAATCCGCTGAAGGACCGCTCCCTCACGGGCTTCCGCGTGTTCGACATCCCGCTCACCTCCCTGACGCTGCAAGCGGTTGCGGAGGCCGGGCTCACCGGGAGGCAGGCCACCCGCTGCAAGAACTTCTTCGCGCTCGGTCTGGTCTTCTGGCTGTACGAGCGCCCCGTCGACTACACGCGCGAGTGGATCGAGAAGAAATTCAAGGATCACGAGCAGATGGCCAAGGCGAACACGCTGGCGCTCCTCGCCGGCTACAACTATGCCGACACCACGGAGGTGTTCACCAACCACTTCCGCGTGCGCAAGGCGCAGCTTCTGCCCGGGACCTATCGCAAGATCACCGGCAACGAAGCGACGGCCACGGGGTTCATCACGGCGGCGCTGCTCTCGGGCCGGCCGCTGTTCTACGGATCCTACCCGATCACGCCGGCGAGCGACGTCCTGCACGAGCTGTCCCGGTTCAAGAACTATCCGGTGAAGACGTTTCAGGCGGAGGACGAGATCAGCGCCATTGGAGCGGCGATCGGCGCCTCCTACGGCGGCGCGCTGGGCCTGACCGGAACCAGCGGCCCCGGCGTGGCCCTGAAGAGCGAGGCGATCGGCCTGGCCGTCATGACCGAGCTGCCGCTGGTCATCGCCAACATCCAGCGCGGGGGCCCCTCGACCGGCCTGCCGACCAAGACCGAGCAGGCCGATCTCTTCCAGGCGGTGCTGGGGCGCAACGGCGAATGTCCGGTGGCGGTGGTCGCTCCCGCCACGCCGGCCGACTGCTTCGCCATGGCGATCGAGGCCTTCCGCATCGCCACGCGGTTCATGACGCCGGTCTTCTTCCTGTCCGACGGCTACCTGGGAAACGGCGCCGAGCCGTGGAAGATCCCGCCCAAGAGCGAGCTGCCGGAGCTGGACGTCAGGTTCCGCACCGAGCAGGAGGGGTTCCAGCCTTACCTGCGGGATCCGAAGACGCTGGCGCGCCCGTGGGCCGTCCCGGGAACGCCCGGCCTGGAGCACCGCATAGGCGGACTGGAGAAGGAGGACGTCACCGGAAACGTCAGCTACGACCCGCAGAACCACGAGAAGATGGTGCGCCTGCGCGCCGAGAAGATCGCCCGCATCGCCTCCGACATTCCCAGGGTGGAGGTGTTCGGCAAGGACTCGGGACGGGTGCTGGTGGTCGGCTGGGGCAGCACCTACGGGGCCATCACCTCGGCGGTCGAAGAACTGCAGGAGAAGGGACGGCCGGTGTCCTCGATCCACCTGCGCTACCTGAACCCGTTTCCGGCCAACCTCGGCGACGTCCTCCGGCGATTCGAGAAGGTGCTGGTGCCGGAGCTCAATCTGGGACAGCTCAGCATGCTGATCCGCGCCCGATACCTGGTGGACGCGATCGGACTCAACAAGGTCCAGGGAAAACCGTTCAGGGTCTCCGAGATCACCAGGGCGATCGAAGAGCTCCTGCGAGGATAGAGGCCATGCCGTCGGGCGTTGACGTCAAGGGGCCGAAGCCAACACGGGCGGACTTCGCAACGGACCAGACGGTCCGCTGGTGCCCGGGCTGCGGCGATTATTCCATCCTGGCCCAGGTGCAGAAGGTCATGCCGAACCTGGGGGTGGCGCGCGAGAACATCGTGTTCGTGTCGGGCATCGGCTGCTCCAGCCGCTTCCCGTACTACATGAACACCTACGGGTTCCACAGCATCCACGGGCGCGCTCCCACGATCGCCACCGGCATCAAGGTGTCGCGCCCGGAGCTGTCGGTCTGGGTGGTCACCGGTGACGGCGACGGCCTGTCGATCGGAGGCAACCACCTGATCCACGCCATGCGGCGCAACCTGGATATCAAGATCCTCCTGTTCAACAACCGGATCTACGGGCTGACCAAGGGTCAGTACTCGCCCACCAGCGAATTCGGCAAGAAGACCAAGTCGAGCCCGTTCGGCACGGCCGAGCAGCCGATCAACCCCCTGGGCGTGGCCCTGGCCTCCGAGTGCACCTTCGTGGCGCGCTCGGTGGACATCGACACGCAGCACCTGTCGTCGATCATCGAACGCGCGGCGCGGCACCGGGGCACCGCGTTCATCGAGATCTACCAGAACTGCAACATTTTCAACGACGGGGCCTTCGAGGACTTCGTGGCGCGCGAGGTGCGCACGGATCGGATGATCCAGATCGAGCACGGCAAGCCGCTTGTCTTCGGGAAGGAGCGCCGCAAGGGAATCCGCCTGCGCGGCTTCCACCCGGAGGTCGTCACGATCGGGGAGAGCGGCGTGTCCGAGTCCGACCTGCTGGTGCACGACGAGACGCCGCAGGAGCCTGCCCTGGCCTACCTGCTCAGCCGGATGAGCTACCCCGAGTACCCCGTCCCGGTCGGCGTTTTCTACCGGGCCGACCGGCCGCGCTACGAGGAAATCGTCGAACAGCAGAGCATCCAGGCGACCGCCCGCTTCGGGGCAGGCAGCATCGAGCGGCTGCTCGACTCGGGAGAGACCTACAAGGTGACCTAGGGGACCGGCGCGATTCCACGCGGGAGGTAAGGACGAAGATGACCTGCCCGGATTGCGGCCACGACAACATCGGCGGCGTGGACGCCTGCGATCATTGCGGCCAGGATCTGCGCTCGATCGACATCCCCGCGCCCAAGAGCGGCCTGCAGCGGACCATCATGGAAACGCCGCTGCGCGCGCTGTCCCCGGCTCCCGCCCTGACGGTGGCCCCGGGCGACCCCGTCTCGAAGGTCGTGCGCCTCATGCGGGAAAAACGGCAGGGGAGCGTCCTGGTCAT
>JACOUZ010000151.1 GCA_016177515.1 Acidobacteriota bacterium | reverse complement strand
GGAGACCACGGCCACGTCCCCCTGCCGGACGTGCAGGACGGAACCCGCCCCTGCGAAAAGGACGGCCGCGATTCCGATGGCCAAGCCGGCCCCGCGTTTTCCGGTCATGGCCTAGGAGTGTGTCCGAGTCATGGCATGGGTCGCGTTGGTGGCGGCGCGGGGGCGGCCGGGATGCGCCGCGTCGGCCGCGAGGTGGGTCATCGCGGCGGTGCGGCACCCACGCGGACGGCCCCGCGCCGCCACGAACCCCTTGGGCACATGGGGATTGCGGCCCCATGCTTCGTTGCTCGTCGTCAACCTAGCGACCCACATCGTTTCCTCCGCGCGCCTCGCCTGGGACTCGCAAGCCCCATGTGCGCGGCCCATGCGATGACTCGGACACACGCCTGGGAAGGCGCCCCGGCGGGCTCAGGCCCGTGCCGCAGCCTCGCAAAAACCTGGGAAGGGGCTCGAGTGGGCATGACAGATGGCGACCGCGAGCGCGTCGGAGGCGTCCAGAGCCAGCGGCGCGTCACCGAGCCGCAGCAGGAGGCGGACCATGCGGCGCACCTGCTCCTTCTCCGCCGCCCCGCTCCCGGTCACCGCCTTCTTGACGAGGCGCGGGGAGTACTCGTGGACCGGGACGCCGGCCCGCAGGAGCGGCAGGAGCGCCGCGCCGCGGACGTGGCCGAGTTGCAGCGCGACGCGGCTGTTGCGCGCATGGAAGACGTCCTCGACCGCCGCCCCATCCGGCGCGACCTCTCGCACCAGCGTCTCGACGGCGGCGGCGATGTGCGGCAGGCGATCCAGAAAGAGGAGGCCCGGCGGCGGGACGATGGTGCCGTGGGCCAGGGCGCGCAGGCGGCCGCTGCGGCTCTCGACGACCCCGTACCCGGTCGAACCGGATCCGGGATCGATGCCGAGAATGAGCATGGGCTAGGCTCCTAGGACGCCGCCCGCTGCTCGGTGATCTCCGCCGCGTCGATGTCGAAGTTGGCCCAGACATTCTGAATGTCCTCGTGCTCCTCAAGGGCCTCCATCATCGACAGCAGCTGCTGGGCCTTCTTGCCCTCGACGCGCACGGTGTTCCTGGGGACCATCGAGACTTCGGCGGAGGCCACCTGGATGCCGCGTCCGGCGAGCACTTCCTTGACGGCATGGACGCGCTCCGGCGGCGTCAGGATCTCCCAGTTGTCCCCGTCGTCGCGGACGTCGTCGCCCCCCGCTTCCAGGACGGCCTCCAGGAGCGTCTCCTCCGATGCCTTGTCCTTGGACAGGACGATGTACCCCTTCTTCTCGAACATCCACCCGACGCAGTTGCTCTCCCCGAGGTTGCCGCCGAACTTGGTGAACAGGTGGCGGATCTCCGGGAGCGTCCGGTTGCGGTTGTCGGTGAGCGCCTGCACGTAGACCGCGACGCCGCCCGGCCCGTACCCCTCGTAGGAGACCTCCTCGTAGGAAACCCCCGGCAGCTCGCCGGTCCCCTTCTTGATCGCCTTCTCGATGTTGTCCTTGGGCATGTTGGCCGCCCTGGCCGCCTCCAGGACGGTGCGCAGCCGCGGGTTGCCCTCCGGATCGCCGCCGCCGGTGCGGGCCGCCACGGTGATCTCCTTGATCACCTTGGTGAACACCCTTCCCCTCTTGGCGTCGGTCGCCGCCTTCTTGTGCTTGATGGTGTGCCACTTCGAGTGCCCGGACATGAGATCCCTCTCATGGAAGACCCGGTGCGTCCGCATTCTATCGCGGGGCGGGCCTTAAAGTGAAGAAGCCCGCGGGGCGACCCACGGGCTTCTTAATGTTTATCCCGGCGATGTCCTACTCTTCCACGCCGTTGCCAGCGCAGTACCATCGGCGCTGGAGGGCTTAACTTCCGTGTTCGGAATGGGAACGGGTGTGACCCCTCCGCTATGGTCGCCGGGAAACTCCAAGAATCCGTGGCGGACTATACCACAACCGCCCTAGAAAGTGAACTTGAAGCCGACGCCCAGGGAAAACCCGCCCATGCGGATCTTCCCGCCCTGGACGATGAAGGTGTCGGCGGCGTTGTCGTTTGCCGTGGTCTGGACGTGCGGCCTGGTCACCGCGCCCGATACCGGATCGACCGACACCGGCGGGAAAGGCGGACACCCGGTCTCGGTGAGCTGCGAGAACGGCCCCAGCGTGGCAGGGTCCTGCGAGCACCCCTCGGGCCAGACGAAGTTGTAGGTCAGGTTGTTGAATCCGTCCTCGAGGCAGCGCGGGTGCCCCACCCCCTGCGGCGTGGTGCAGATGTCGACGCCGAAGAGGAGGAAGCGATCGAGGAACCCGTTGCCGTTCGCGTCCTCCGTGTCGAGGACGTGATTGCCGGCACAGAGAGGGCAGTCGATCTTCATCGACTCGTCCACGTCCCGTGAACCGGGGAGGAGCTGGTAGAGCACGCCCTCGTCCTCGCAGAAGTCGCCCTCGAAGTCACAGCGCTCGTCCACCGCCCCCGTCATGTTCTTGTCTTCAGTCTCGAGGTAGCCGGAGTTCCGGCACATCGAGCTGCCGTCCGGTTTCTTGGGGCAGACATTGTCCTGGAAATTC
>JACOUZ010000150.1 GCA_016177515.1 Acidobacteriota bacterium | reverse complement strand
GCGCGGCGCGCGCGCCAGCGCCTTCTCGAACTGCGCCCGCGCGTCGGCCGGGCGGCCGAGCTTCAGCAGGACCTCGCCGTAGACCTCGTGCGACGGCTTGACGATGGCCGGGGGGCCGTAGTCGAGCGCCATCGCGTCCTCGGCCGCGGTGGCTTCGTCCAGCATTCCCAGGGCGGTCACGGTGTCGCCGCGTCCCTGCGCGACCAGGGCGCGCAGGCTCTTCTGCATCACCTCGGCCGCCGCGAGGTCGGTCTTGGAGGTGTCCACGTAGATATTGCTGCTCTGGGCGCAGACGTGGCCGGCCGCCACGGCGGTGTCGTGACGCAGCCCGATACGGTTCGCCGCCGCGTCGGCCTCGTCGCGGTTGCCCGCCAGGTAGGCCGCGTAGCCGGTCGCGAACAGGTCGGCGGCGGCGCCGGAGACCTGGGTCGCGTCGGGAAGGATCTCGGGTGGGCCGGGTTGGCCGCCGGTCTCGACGATCCAGGCGGCGCGCATCGCGGCGTGGTGCCACAGGGCGCGCGGCGACCCGCTTTCCTTCGCGGCGGCGGTCATGACGTCGAGCCGGGCGCGCGCCGCGTCGAAGCGTCCCAGTTGCAAATACGAATACTCGAGCCAGTGCAGCGCGTGGTAGTTCTCTTCGTCGACGCCGAGCCCCTTGCGCGCGCGGCGCCCGGCGGCGACATCGACCGCCTTGACGTTGGCGTCGACCGCCTCGTCCCATTCCCCGAGCGCGACGTAGATGTGCGAGATCATGTGCTGCGCGTGCGACGCCGCCGGGGCGATCCGCGCGTAGACGCGGGCGGCCCGCAGCCCGAGCGGCGCGTGCACGGGGTCGTCGTAGGAGTGGATGAGGTAGTGCGCCGCCCCGGGGTGGCGGGGATTCGCGGCGAAGACCTCCTCGCCGACCGCCGCCGCGCGCATGTAGACGGCGAAATCCCGGTTGCCCTGCGCCGTGCCGAGGATTGACAGCGCGTAGAAGGCGCGCGCTTCGAGGTCTTCGGGGTAGCGCGCCGACAGCGCGCCCATCGCCCGGCTGTAGGCGCCGTCACGGGCGACCTTGTCGCCGTCGCCGTAGAGCAGCTCGACGGCCCCGAGGTAGCCGCGCTCGCGCTCGGTGGGCGCCCGGGCGCGGCGGGCCTCGGGCGTCGGGGCGAGCCGGCGCAGCGCCGCGAGAGCGGCATCGCGGTCCTGCTCGCGCCACAGCGGGTGGTTGCAGGTCATCGCCTCGCCCCAGTACGCCAGGGCGAAGCCGGGGTCGACGCGCTGCGCCTCCCGGAAGGCCTCGGCCGCATCCTCGAATTCGAAGCTGTGCAGCAGGAGCACGCCGCGCGTGAAGGCGGGCTGGGCCGCGGGGGCGCCGGAGTTCGGGAAGCGGATGTCGCCGAGCGTCGAGGGGACGGAGGGCGCAGGCGACGGCGTCGCGGATGGCGCGGCGCCGAGCGGCGCCGTCGCCAGGAGCGCGACGCCCGACAGCAGCGCCGCCATCAGGGGACTGGGTCCGGACGGGCCTGCTGAACTCACAGCTGGTTCGAGACCATAAAGTGCCCGCATTCTAGCCGCGGCGGGAGGGACTGTCTACCGGGGCATCAGGCGTGGCGTTCGGTGGGCCGGAGAACGGGTTCGAGCGCTATAATTCCGCGCATGAGGACCACCGCTCTGCTCTCTTCCGACACATCGCCCGAAATGGAGCAGGTACAGATCGAATTGTGGCGGCGCATGTCACCGATGGAGAAGCTGCGTACGGTGACCGAGATCAGCCGCGCCGTGCAGGAGTTGTCGCTCGCCGGCATCCGGTTGAGGCATCCCGGGGCGACGGAGGAGGAGTGCCTGCTGCGCCTCGCGATTCTGAAACTGGGGCGCGAACTGGCCTGTCGGGTCTATCCGCAGGCCGCACGCCTCGAAGGTCTCTGATGGTGGCTTCCGACACGATCCGCGTCGCCCTTATCGTCGCGGAGGCGCTGGATGCCTGCGGCGTCCGCTATCTTGTCGGAGGCTCGCTGGCGAGCGCAGTCAGCGGGGAGCCCCGCTCGACGGTCGACGTTGACCTGGTCGTCGAGTTGACCGAGAAGGACGTCGAGCCGCTGATATCCCTGCTGGGGGACCGCTTCCATGCCGATGCCGACGTCATCCGTCGCGCCGTCCGGGATCGTTCGAGCGCCAACATGATCCACAACGCGACCTCCACGAAAGTGGACCTCTTCATCTGCGGTGGCTCTCCAGTCGACAAAGAGCAGATGGGGCGCCGGCAGCGAGTCAAGGTCTCGGGCGATCCGGAGGCCTGGCTGTACGTCCACACGCCCGAAGACATCCTCCTGCAGAAGTTGAGGTGGTACCGGATGGGAAACGAGGTTTCGGAACGGCAGTGGAATGACATTCGCGGGATCATCCTCGTCCAGGGGGATCGTCTGGACCGGGCCTATCTGCTGGACAAGGCGACGGTGCTCAGGGTCTCCGACCTTCTTCACCGGGCGATGGGTCAGGTCATGGACCAGGTGTGACAGAGGATCACACCCGTCCGCCGGCCGCCATGGCGGCGGAAAACATCCGGGATGGAACAGGCGCGGGATGGAAAACATCCGGGCCGGCGCCGCCACGGTGGGGCGTGCCGCCGGATGAGCGGGCCCGCGAGGAACCTGCCGGTCTGGGGGGCGGCGATCGGAGATCCCGCGGACCCGTGCGCACTGCTCCGATGGCCAGAGGGGTGATAGAATTCCTTACACTTTAGAGGCCGCGCATCGTCTCCGCGTACTACGGCGTGAGGCCGGGCGGGAACTTTGAGGGGCGCAGCATCCTCAACGTCCCGCGGCCGCTCGACGAGGCGGCGGGCGCGCTCGGGCTGATACCCCCCGCGCTGCGCGCGACGATCGACGCGGCCCGCGAGGTGCTCTATCGCGAGCGGGCGAAACGGCCCCCGCCGCTGCGCGACGAGAAGATCCTGACGGCGTGGAACGGGCTGATGATCTCGGCCCACGCCCGGGCGGCGATGACGCTCGGGGAAGTCTTCATGACCAGCGACGACCACGAGGCGCTTCTGGGACGGGAGAAGCCGTCCTACGACGGCGCCGAGCCGTCGGGGAACTCGATCGCCGTCCTCAACCTACTGCGGCTCCACGAGCCGACCACCGACGACCGCTACCGGCGGCCCGCCGCGCGGACCCTGGAGGCGTTCGCGACGGTCTTCGAGCGCGCCCCGTCGGCGCTGTCCGAGATGTTCCTGGCAGTCGATTTCATGACCGACATGCCCAAGCAGATCATCATCGTCACCCCGGCCTCCTCCCCGGCGCGGCGGCGGAGCCGCTGCTCGCCGAGCTGCGCCGCGCGTTCGTGCCGAACCGCGTGGTCGCCGTGGTGAAGGAGAGGGACGACCTGAAGGCGCTGGCGCGGCTGGTGCCGCTGGTGGCGGAGAAGGCGCCGCTGCGGGGCAAACCGACCGCCTACGTGTGCGAGCAGCGGGTGTGCGAGCTTCCAACCACCGACCCGGCCGTGTTCGCGCGGCAGATCGCTTCCGTGCGGCGGCTCGACGGGCCGGCCGCGCCGGCGGACGCCCCCGCCACGCCCTCCGGGGCCGCCGCGCCCCCCGCCGGCCCCCGCGCCGACTCCGGCCCCGAAGGGAGAGTCCCCGCCACCTCAATAGCGGTGGCTCAGGCCGATGTGGACCCCAAAGTCGGGGCTGTTGTCGAACTCCACCAGGTTCTCCAGGAGGCCGCCCGCCGTCAAGCTCGTCCCCGCCGGCCGTCTCGAGCCGGGCGGTGAACGCCCAGGCGAACGCCGGCCGCCGCACGAGACGTTGTGCTGCAGCGCGACCTGGACATTGCGCGAGAACAACCCGCGGTCCGACGCGTCGAGCGACACCGGCGTCCGGCCGCCTCCCGGGTTCAGGTCGAAGCGGAACAGCCCCTTCGCCACCTGATCCCGCCCGTTCTGTTCGATCCAGAACAGATCGTGGAACCCCTGGATGAACTCGTCCATCTCCCCGCCGCAGCGGCTGCGATCCTCGAAGGCCGCCTCGAACTGCAGGACGTCACTGAGGCCGTAGGCCACCGCGACGCTGAAATCGAGGGTCTCGAAATCGAGCTGATAGTCGCTCCCGCCGTTGGCTCAGGATCGAGACCCAGCGGAACCGATCGGCCAGGGCGCGCACCTCCGCCGCTGCGAGAGCCCCCTCCCTCGGCTGGCGGCAATTGGGGCACCAGACGGCCCCGAAGACGAGCACGACCGGTTGGCTCGCCCGACGGGCCTCCACCAGCACCGATTCGAGTCGGTCATCGAAATGGATGGGGCCCGGCTCCGCCCCGACCCCTGTGTCGCCACGCGCGGGGGCCGCTGGGGCGGCGCGGTCCAAGCCCGTGACCGCGATACACCGCTGTCTTATCTCACTCCTGAGCGATCCGGTCAAGCCCATCTCTGGCCGGGCGCCGCCTTCCCCGTCCCGAACGGGTCCACCGGAGCCGTCGGGTTGTAACGTCCGGGCCGGTCGGGAGACATTTTGACAGCGCAGCCGGAGGTGAGTGCGATGAGCACGCCGATCTCGAGGGAGCCGAGGAAATCCCGACCTTCAGCCAGGACACCTGAAACGGCAGTCGCAACCACCGCGATACCCTCTTCGGGACATGTTCCCCTGGAAGCCGGATGCCTCTTCGACGGGACACGCACCCTCGATCAGGACCTGAGGAGCCGGATCGTGGGCCAGGATGAGTCGATCGACAGGTTGGTCTGCTCCTACTCCCGGGTTCTCTCAGGTCTGCGGGACCCTTCACGGCCTCTTCTGACCGTTCTTCTGCTGGGACCCACCGGCGTCGGCAAGACCGAAACCGCCAGGGCGCTGACCGCGGCCCTCCGTGGCTTGGAACGGGCATTCACCCGCGTCAACTGCCAGGAGTACGCCCAGGGACATGAGATCTCCAAGCTTCTCGGGTCTCCTCCCGGCTACGCCGGCGGCGACATCGAGCCCCTTCTCAGTCAGAGCCGAATCGATCACCCGCTCCCGTGGCCGCGCGACGCCTCCGGCCCGGACGCCACGAAACCGCGGCGAACGGACGAGGGCGCGTCCGCGCCGGAACCCGACCGCGGCCCGTCAATCGTCCTGTTCGATGAGATCGAGAAGGCGCACCCGACCGTCTGGAACGCCCTGCTGGGGATCCTCGAGGAGGGGATGCTCACGCTCGGCAACAACTCGACGACCGATTTCACCCGCTCCATCATCCTGATGACCTCCAACGTCGGCGGGGCGGAGATGGGAACGCTCCTCCATCGCCGGTCCGTCGGCTTTGTCACGGCGGCCGAGCCGTCCCGCCCGAAGGCCCCCTCGATTCGGGAGACCGCTCTGGCCGCCGCGCGTGCGACCTTCCCGCTGGAATTCCTGAACCGCTTCGACGAGATCCTCGTCTACTCGCCACTGGAGCGGGTTCACCTGGAGCGCATCTTCGACACGATCCTGGCGGACATCCACGGGCGCGCCCTCACGCAGGCTGGCGTGCCGATCCTGATCCGGGTCAGTCCCGAGGCCAAAAGCCTGATCATCGACCGGGGGCTGGATCCTCGCTTCGGCGCGCGGCCGCTCCGCCGGGCCATGGAGCGGGAGATTGTCGACGCGCTGTCTCGGCTCATCGCCTCCCGGAGGATCAAGCCGGGGGACGTGGTCGAGGTCCACAGAGTCGAGGACCGGGTCGCGTTCTTTCGGCGTCAGGGAACGGCGGGTTCCCTGATCGGGTAGGAGGAGTCCGAGGTGCTCGAGGCGCTGCTGCTCCCACACATCCTCCTGTCGCTCGCGGTCGCGACGGCCATCGGGACGGCGCTCGGCCTGGAGCGGGAGATGTCCCACAGCCACGCCGGCCTCAGGATGCAGTTGCTGATCATCGTCGGGACGGTGCTGTTCGTCATGGCCGGTCGATCGATGAGCGGCGCCGAGACGGGACGCGTCGCCGCGAACGTCGTCACGGGCCTCGGCTTCCTCGGGGCCGGGGTGATCCTCCAGCATCGTGGCACCGTCCGCGGGCTCACCACCGCCGCCCTCATCTGGGTCAACGGAGCCCTGGGCATGACCGTCGCCCTGGAGAGGTATGACCTGGCGGTCACCGGGACCGTCTTGGCGCTTCTGGTCCTGCGCCTGCTGGGCCCGGTGGAGAAGAGGCTGGGACTCAAGTGTCGCGTCGTGTCCTACCAGGTCTCCGCCCGCGAGAGCGACATGGTGGTCCGCGCCGTCCATGACGAGCTGGGGAGCTCCCATTTCCAGGACGGGCCGCTGTCGTTCGATCGCAAGGACGGACGCCTTCTGATGAGATTCGCCTTCTG
>JACOUZ010000131.1 GCA_016177515.1 Acidobacteriota bacterium | reverse complement strand
GCATAACTGAATTCCATTTGGATCGAGACAATGCCGGGGCGCATACACTTTCATCCCGTAATATTCAGACTGTATATAAAGGCTCACTGCAGGTCGAGACCACGACCCTGGATGATTTCGTGGAACACGAGCATCTTCGTCCGGATTTCATCAAGATGGACTTACAGGGGGCCGAAGGGTTGGTGATAGAAGGAAGTCAGAGAGTCCTCAAGCAGAACCCACACCTGATGATTGTCATGGAATTCTGGCCTGAAGGGCTGATCAATATGGGGGCGTCTCCCGCGAAACTGCTTGAGGTGTTAAGTCGGTTATTTGTGATACGAATTGTGGGGGATGCTCAAAGTGAGAGAGACCTCGGCGATGTTCTAGAAATGGCGGGGAGGCACTATGTCAATCTATTTCTTGAGAGAAGGATAAGATAGATGGGCACAAAGGCTCCCTGCTCACGGGAGGCCCGAGGCGATCAGAGAAGATGGGTCAGAGAACTCCCGTGCGTGCCCCCCGAGGTCGATCCGCATTTGGGTGTTCGGTGACACATGGTCTCTCATCTCCTGCGCGGTCTGACGAGGGCGTATCTGGGCGCCGACGCGGCTTTCGTGCGCGTGCGGCAGGCCGCGCTCGAGGCCGCGGGAGGGTTCTTTTCCAGCGCCTTGACGATGGAGGAGCAGAGTACCGTCAGCATCGGCGTCTACGACGCGGCCTTCAGGAGGCTGCCCCGCCGCGGGCTCGCCGACTGGGAGAAGTCCTGGTTTGCGAGGCGGCTGCCGGCGGCGCCGGCACGCGTGCTGGTGGGCGCGGCGGGGCTGGGACCGGAAGTGCTGCATCTGGTCGAGGGCGGCTACGCCGTGGACGCGCTCGAGCCCGCGAGGGGAGCGGGGAGCGCGTGCGCGGCCCTGGGGGCCGAGAGCGTGATCGCGGCCCGCTATGAAGACCTGGCGCGCGCGGTCCTGGATGGATCGGAGGGGCCGGCGAGCGCGCTGGCGAAGCAGCGCTATGACGCGGTGGTCATCGGCTGGGGGAGCCTGTCGCACGTGCTCGACCCTGGCCAGCGCCTGCGGCTGCTCCTGGCCTGCGACCGGCTGGCACCGCGAGGTCCCATACTGGCCAGCTTCCTGGAGCTGTCTGAGAACCACGCGGGGCCGGGCCGTGCGCGCGCCGCCGGGAGCGCTCTCGGGCGGCTGGTGAGACGGACCCGCGGCCTCGGGCCCTGCCGCGCCGAGGACGTCGCCGCGGTTGGCTTCGGTTCATGGTTCGGCTTCATCCACCTCTTCACGGCGGAAGAGGTCGAGGATCTCGGGCGGCGGATCTCGCGGCAGGTCATCTGGGAAGCCGACCAGCGGTCCGGCTATCCGCACGTCTCCTTCGAGGCGGTCCCCTGAAGAGGAGGGCCGCCGCCGATCGCGGGGGCCTCGTCGTGGATCCGGTGGAAGACTTCCGCCTCCATGCAGGTCCAGTCCTCGCCGAATTTCTCCGGACCGTTGTACATGCCGGTGTTGCTGTAGACCACGCCCGAGGAGCGCCGGCAGTGCGCCATGTGCTCGCAGGTCCGGCACGCGGGGAAGTCCTCGAGGCGCAGGTTGCGGATCCATTGCAGAGCGGGAGAATCGCACCAGACGTCGTGGAAGGAATGCCGCCTCAGGCTCCCCGACGGCATCGGTGCGCCGATGCAGGGATAGACCTCTCCGAAGGCCGAGATGCCGCACACCGACCGCGCGCAGGAGCACTGCACCGAGGTGCGCGCCTCGTCCAGGTGAGGCAGGAGCTGCCGGAGCGGGCCGCGAAAGAGACGATCGAGCGATTCCCGGTCCACACGGTCATCGAGCGAGGAGCGCGTGCCGTCGTAGCGCGCCGTGATCTGCGGATCGGCCGACCAGGGGATTCCCATGCGCGCCGCCAGTTCGATCATCGAGGCGATCTGATCGACGTTGCGCCTGAGTATCAGGAGGGAGAACCGGACCCGGAGTCCGGCAGCGCGCGCCCTCAGCGCTCCGTCGATCGTGCGCTGGAAGGCGCCGGGCACCTTGACGAAGGAATCGTGGGTCTCCGCCTCCGAGCCGTACAGGCTCACATCCACGGCCGAGGCGCCGGCCGCCGCGATCCGGTCGATCGTCGCCGGCACGAGAAGCGAGCCGTTGGACTTGACGGTCACGGCCATTCCGGCCTGGCTGGCGTGCCGGATGAACCCCTCCAGGCCCGGGTGGAGCAGGGCCGCCCCCCCCGTGAACGACAGAAACAGGCAGCCTTCGGCTCGGACCTCAACGAGGACGCGAAGGATCTCCGCGTCGGTGAGCTCCTCCTCGCGGCTCCTGCCCGGCAGGTAGGGAAGGTCCCGGTCGAAGTTGTAGCAGTGCACGCACCTCAGGTTGCAGCGCAGCGTGATCTCGAAGGTGACGTTGATGGGGATGCACTTCTCGTAGGCCCGCCGATGGAGCTGATCGAGCCGGGTGGCCGTTATCATGGTTTTTCTCCAGCGGGGACGGGTCCATCGGTTCCCAGGTCGAAAGCACCGATCGCAGTCAGCTCCTCGATGAAACGAAGCACGTCGGCGCGTGCCACGCCGGCAGGGACGCGATGCTCGGCGACCACGCGCTCGACGATCCGGTCGATCGAGCACTTGCCATCGGCAAGCTCCCAGACCTGACGCCCGACCGCGTTGAGCCCGAGAAGCTCCCTTTCCTTCAAGCGCAGGAGCACGGTCTCGCCGTCGATCGTCTGCCACGCGACCGAGGGTGAGCGCAGGGGCCTGTCATCCCCGCGAAGCGGTCGCATCATGCTGCATTCTTCTCGAACCGGAGCTTTCCCCTGAGGAACGGGATGAAATCGGCTCCTTCGGGGCAGGACGCCAGCCTCACGCCGACACAAGAGCCGATGGAACAGAGCAGACCGAGCACGGCGCGATCGATCCTCTCGACCGCCACGTAGCGGACGACATGGGGTGCGAGGGCCCGCGTGGCCGCGGCGCCCCGGAGGCGGACCACTCCCGGGTCGCCGCCGCGGACCAGGCAGACCACCGCCGTGCACCGGGCGCGAAATGGCCGGCCCGTCCAGTAGGGAGTGCTGTGGAGCTGGAGGCCGCTCTCCGACGGGCGCAGCACCACGAGCTCGTCGCAGAAGGCCCCGAGCGCGGCGGCGGCGGTGCTCTTACCGGAGCCCGAGGCTCCGCACAGGGCGATGCCCCGCGCGCGACCCTTGGGCAGGGCGGCCCCGTGCAAAAGCAGCGCGCCGTCGAGCGGGAGGGCGGCGGAAAGCGCCATCCTCAGGAGGCTGTCCACCGCCCCCAGCCCGCTGGCGTCCTCGATCGACCCCTGCCGCGCCGCGATGGAGTAATGACCGCAAACGGCGCCTGCGAGCGTGATCTCCCCGGGGGCGGATTCGCGGGCATGGGCCTCGACCGGCCGCTCGTACGCCGGCGCGAACCGATCCGGCCGGCACCGGATCTCGATGGTGATCGGTTTTCGGTTCCGGAGGGTTCCCCGTGCGGCGGTCACGAACGAACCGTAACGCTCTGCCACCGCGCCGAGGACCTCGGGGGAGGCGACCATGCGGAACTCCTCCCCCGCGATGGACAATCGGAGGCCCATCTCAACTCACGTCGTGAATGGACCCGGGAAACAGGCCGGATTGCCGGCCGTCTTGGAGCAGGAGGTCCCGAATGCGACCGGCTCATAGGGCTCCCGCCAGACGATCCGCGGAGCCTCATAGGTGCGGCGATCGATCTTCCTGTCTGCCGAATCAGGAGTATCGCTTTCAAACGCGTTCATTTCTCCCTCCCCTTAAGGTGTTCGAGATCCGCTGCATGAGGCGCCTGATCCGGCGATACCCCGGGAAGCGGCTCGCGCCGCGGCGCGCGGCGACAACCCGGCCGAGGAGCGCTGCGATCGGCACCGGGGGATCGAGGCTCGAGCACGCGTCACCCTTGGTGATGGCCATTCCTTCGCGCAGTTCGACCAGCCTGTGGGTGACGAGACGATCCCCCCGGCGTGCCACAACAACCTCCCCCGGACTCAGCGGGTGCGCCCCGGCGAGCGGTCTCACGAGGAGCCAGTCGCCGTCCGCGTACGCAGGCTCCATGCTCGCCCCTTCCAGTGAAACCCAGGTGCCCGCGGGTGCCGTGGCTGCAATCCAGGCGGCTTCCAGCCACCTTACCGATCGCATTGGCTCGCCTTATACACCCGATTCCGGGGGTGGTCAAGAAGGACCCTCCGCAGCATGCGGGCCGCGCGTCGGATCCGGGCCGGAAGATTCTCCTCGAGGAGGATCTCGAAGGCATGAATCTCCCGCTGCGAGAGGGGATCCTCGCGGAGGGTCCGCTCCAGGGTCACGAGCCGGGCCAGGGCGATGCGGATCGGTCGCGCAGGGGCGAGGGGCCTCAAAATGTCCAAGTCGATCGAAACGCCGGGAAGAGCGGCGAGGAAGGCGGCCGAGACGTGGACGGGACGCGACGAGTGGCTGGCGATGGCCCGCTGCACGGCCCGCCGCCACGTCCCGGTGTCGGTCCTGAGCGCGAGCGCATAGAGATCGAGGAGCCACTTGAGACGGCGCAGTCCGTGCTTCGCGGCGTGCACCAGGAGGAAGAGGAGCTGGTCCGCGTCGTCGAGCACGCGCATGGGACGACCCTCGAGCAGGGCCGGTCGGGCGCGCCTCAGGAAGCGCTCCGCGTCGATCCCGCTTCCAACCGATCGGAAGAGGTGCCAGTGGAGATCCACCGGCGTGAGCCGCCCTGCGGGAGGCAGGAGAACGGCCTCGGAGAAATCAGAGCGCAGCGCGACGGGCGTCTCGTGATAACCGGCCGCCGTGAGCGCCTCGACGGCGCCGCGGATGGCTCCTCTCTCCAGAAGGAGATCCAGGTCGCCGGGAGGGCGGTAACAGGGGCGGGGCCACAGCGCGAGAGCGAGACCGCGGCCCTTGAGGACGACCGGATGGAGGCCCCGGGCGTGGAGGATGTCAAGGATTTCGCCGGTTTCGCGCGCGGAGGCGGCATCATCGGCCGCCTCCCGCCGGGCGCTGCGGCGGATTGCCGTCGCGGTCGCCGGAGGCAGGCGATCTGCGGAGGAGCCAAGCGTCGAGAGGCCGTAGAGGAACAGTCCGGAGAGGTGGCGCCGGGTGGCCTCCTCGGCTCCATACGCCACGTCCCCCGCCGGCCCGGAGAGGAGGCCGACCGCAAATCGCGCGAGCGCCGCGTGGTGCTTGGAGCTCATCGCGGCGATTCTCGGGCAGGTGCCGCCCGATGTCAACCGGATGCGCCGGCGCGCCCGCCGCGGCGTCGTTGACTTGAGAAGTCCGCTGCCCCACAATCTCCCCTTTCACGGAAGCTGCAGGCGATGACACCACCCATCCCCGTGATCGACCCCGCCGCCGAGTATTCCGGGCTGAAACCGGAGATCGACGCCGCCGTCGGACGCGTCCTCGCCTCGGGGCGCTATATCGGCGGGCCGGAGGTCGAGGGGCTGGAGCGCGAGTTCGCCGCCTTCTGCGGAGCGACGCACGCGGTGGCGACGGGCAACGGCACCGACGCGCTGCGCTTCGCGCTGATGGCGGCGGCCGTCGGGTCGAGCGCCGTGCCGGGGGAGCGGCCCGAAGTGATCACGTCCCCCCTGACCTTCATCGCCACGACCGAGGCGATCAGCCAGGCCGGAGCGCGGCCGGTGTTCGTGGACGTCGATCCGGAATCGCTGACTCTCGATCCGGCGAAGCTGGACGGGGCCCTGACCGCCCGGACGCGGGCGATCGTTCCGGTCCACCTGTACGGGCAGACCGCCGACATGGGCCCGATCCTCGATCGGGCGCGCCGGAACGGGATCGCCGTCATCGAGGACGCCTGCCAGGCGCACGGGGCGCTTCACGCCGGGCGGGCCGCGGGGTCCCTCGGAGAGGCCGGCTGCTTCTCCTTCTACCCGACGAAGAACCTCGGCGCCTGCGGTGAAGGCGGCATGGTCACGACAGCGCGTGCCGACATCGCGGATCGGGTCAGGCGGCTGCGCGACCACGGGCAGTCGGAGAAATACGTGCACGCCGAGGAGGGGTACAACGGCCGGCTCGACGCGCTGCAGGCGGCCATCCTGCGCGTCAAGCTGCGGGGGCTTGCGGCCAGAAACCAGCGCCGGCGCGCGCTGGCTGCGCGCTACGGCGAGCGCCTTCTGGAGATGGGCCTGGCGGCCCGGTACGGCGAGGAAGGACGACCGGCGGGCGCTCCGCTCCTGCTCCCCGTCGAGAGGCCCCGGGGCACCCACGCCTATCACCTTTATACGGTGCGTGTGCCGGCGGTGCGCGACCGGGTGCGCGCCGCCCTCCTCGAGCGGGGAATCGAGACCGGGATCCATTATCCAATCCCCCTGCACCTGCAGCCGGCCTATGCCTGGATGGGGCTGCGGGAGGGGTCCTTCCCCGAGGCGGAGCGGGCGGCCCGGGAGGTCCTGTCCCTGCCGCTCTACCCGGAGATGACCGACGACCAGGTCGACCGGGTCTGCAGTGCCCTGCGCGGCATCCTGGGCCGGGGATGAAAGGGCGCATCCGATCGCGCCCGGCGCGCCCGCCCGCCCGGCGCCTCCGCCTCCTGCTGATCGCCGGTGCCCGGCCGAACTTCATGAAGATCGCGCCGCTTTTGCGCGAGTTCCGGGCGCGGCCGGATCGGTTCGACGCCCGGCTGGTGCACACCGGGCAGCACTACGACGACCTGATGTCGGACGTGTTCTTCCAGGACCTGGAGATCCCGCCGCCGGACATCCACCTGGGGGTCGGGTCGGGCACGCACGCCGTGCAGACGGCGCGCATCATGGAGGCGTTCGAGAAGGTCCTCACGGAGAGCCGCCCCGATTGGGTGGTGGTCGTGGGGGACGTCAACTCGACCCTGGCCTGCTCGGTGGTGGCCGCCAAGATGTCGCCGCCGGTTCAGGTCGCGCACGTCGAGGCCGGCCTGCGCTCGGGCGACCGGACGATGCCGGAGGAGGTCAACCGCCTGGTCACCGACGCGCTCTCCGACCTGCTGTTCACCACCAGCCCGGATGCGGACCGGAACCTGGCCGCCGAGGGGGTCCCGAGGCGCAAGATTCATCGGGTCGGGAACGTCATGATCGACACGCTGCGCCGGTTCCTGGCGCGCGCCGATTCGTCCGGCGTGATGCCGAGGCTGGGGATCGCCCCGCCGTTCGCCCTCCTGACCCTGCACCGTCCCTCGAACGTGGACGACCCGCAGGCGCTCCGGCGGATCTTCGCGGCGCTCGAGGTCATCGGCCGCGAGCTCCCGGTGCTCTTCCCGGTCCACCCGCGCACGCTCAAGATGATCGAGGCTCTGGGGATGCGGATCCCCGGCGTGGATGGGCCCACGCCCGGCGCGGGCGCGATGGTGGCCGGCCGGCCGGCCGCCGGCGGGCCCGCATCCCGCGGCCTCTGTCTCGTGGAGCCGCTCGGCTACCTGGACTTCCTGCACTTGCAGAAGCGGGCGCGGCTCGTGCTGACCGATTCGGGAGGGATCCAGGAGGAGGCTTCGATCCTCGGTGTCCCCTGCCAGACGCTTCGGGACAATACGGAGCGGCCCATTACCGTCACCCGGGGAACGAACCGGCTGGTCGGGAGCGCTACAGACAGGATTGTCGCCGCCGCCCGCCGCATTCTACGCTCGCCGGCGCCACGGCCCAGGGCGATCCCGATGTGGGACGGGAAGGCGGCGGCGCGGATCGTGGCGGTCTTCGCGCGACCCGGCGGCGGACGATGAGCGGCCGCCGTGTTGACACCTCGCGCCGCCTGCCCCCAGAATACCCGCACGCCGCAGGGAGGACTCCCATGACGCCAGGCAAGCGAACCCGGATCCTGGTGGCCGATGATCACAACATCGTGCGCCAGGGACTGAGGGCCATCCTGGAAAGCGAGCCGGACATCGAAGTTGTGGGGGAGGCCGCGGACGGTCGCGAGGCGGTCCGCAAGGCCTCGGCGCTTGCGCCCGACGTGGTCATCATGGACGTGAGCATGCCGGGCATGAACGGCCTGGAGGCGACCGCGCGCATCGTGAAGGAGAATCCCGCCATCAGGGTCGTGGCCCTCACGATGCACAGCAGCGAAGAATACGTCTACACTCTGCTCAAGGCGGGCGCGAAGGGGTACCTGCTCAAGGAATCGGTTTCGTCCGACCTGGTCGAGGCGATCCACGCGGTGGAGAACGGCGGGACCTACCTGCACCCTTCGATCTCGAGCAAGGTGGTCGAGGGGTACCTGCGGCGGCCGCAGGCCAGGTCGCGCGCCGGGACGGTCGACGTCCTGACGCCGCGCGAACGCGAGATCCTGCAGCTCATCGCCGAGGGGCACACCAACAAGGAGATCGCCGGATTGCTTGTGCTGTCCGTGAAGACGATCGAGAACCACCGCACGCGCATCATGGACAAGCTGGAGATCCACAACGTCGCCGGCCTGACGCGCTACGCCATCGATCGCGGCATCGCCAGCGCCTCCTCGCGGCCCGGGCGGCCGCGCGAAGACGCCCGGTAGGCCCCGGGAGCCAGGCCGATCGCCTAAGCGGGGGGCGCCGCCGGCTTCGCCGCCCCCTGCGGCCGGATCGAACACAGGACGTTGCGCGAGAACCGGCCGCCCACCCGCTCCTTGTCCATCAGATCGACAATCTCCAGGCGCTTGATCAAACCGCCGGTGCTATCCCGCAGCATGCGCAGCACCGGCCGGTAGGGGTTCGCCGGGTTCGAGCGGACGACCACGCCCTCCTCCCCGGTGTCCAGCCGGACGCGCGTGCCGGGCGGGTAGGCCCCCATGATCTGCAGGAAGGCCTGGGCGAGCCGCGGGTGGTAATCGGTTCCGGCGCGGTCGCTGATCAGGGCGGCCACCTTCTCGGGCGGGAACTCCTCCTGGTAGGCCCTCTTGCTGCGCATGGCGTCATAGGTGTCCGCCAGGTTGGTCATCAGGCTGCACGGATGGAGCGGCCGGGGGTGCCGCGGGCGCGGATAGCCGCTGTGGTTGTAGCGCATGTGGTGCTCGAACGCCACCAGGAGCGCCAGGTCGGGGACGCCGGGCGTCTCGCGCAGGATGTGCACGCCGTCCTGGGGGTGCCTCTGGATGAGGGCGAACTCTTCGGGCGTCAGCTTGCCGGGTTTGCTCAGGATCTCCTTCGGCAGGAGGCTCTTGCCGATGTCGTGCATCATCGAGGCGAGGCCGAACTCCCGCAGTGCCGAGGCGTCGCCGCCCATCGCCTCGATCTGGACCACGGTGAGGAGGCAGACGTTGATGATGTGGGTGAAGGTGTAGGCGTGGTGCGCCTTCAGTGTGGTCAGGATGAGGAAGGGGGATCGGTCCTGCTGCATCTGGGAAACGACCAGGTGCACGAACGACTCGGCGTCCTCCATGCTGATCCGGCGCCCTTCCTGCAGGGCGCCGACCGCCTCCTCGATGAAGGTCAAGGCGTTGTCGTAGGCCTCGGTCAGCTCCGGCCCGGTCTCGTCGTGGAGCGCCCGGTTCCGGTCCGCCTCGGCCGGGTCGGCGAGGACCAGCCTTCCCGCCTCGATCGAGCGGATCCCTTCCTTGCCCATCATGTCCTGGAGGGAGGTGCCGGCGAACCACTTGGCGTCGAGAATCATCAGCGACAGGAACCGGCGCAGCTCCGCGACATCCAGGCCCCGCTTGAAGGCGATGGTCTCCACGGCGCGCGCCTTCAGGGACTCGACGAACGGCGCGAGGCTCTCCGTCCGCTCGTCGACCGGCCGGCCTCCCGCCATGAGCTTCTCCCCGACCAGGGCCAGGCGCCACTCCTCCGTCAGGGCCAGGATGCGCTCCAGGTAGAGCGCCAGGGAGGTCAGGGCCCGGGAGGCGATCGGGTGCTCGGGAGGGTACATCTTGCGCTGGCTGATGGCGGCGCAGAGCGCCCGGAGCGCGACCGCGGTCAGGGCTGCGACCTGCGCCTCCGGTCCGATTTCGGGGGCGTGCTCGGGTTCGGTCATCGCATCCTCCTCAGTGGCGCCCCGCGGAGGCGCCGCCTAGCGATCGCTGGCCGACGATCTCGGCGCACACCCCGCGCACCGCCCCCCGCCACAGCCGCGAGCCATCCTGGAGGGCATTCAGGGCGGTGGCGGTGCCGATCCTTTCAAGCGCCCGGGCCGCAGCGACGCGCACCGTGTCTCCCGCCCAGGGCGGCAGCCACATCCCCCGCATCAGGATGGCGCGCAGGCGGGGCACCGACTCGTTTCCGCCGAGGGCCCCGAGCGTGGCGATCGCCTCCTTCATCTGCTTCTGGCCGCGCCCGAACAGGTCCACGCGCTCGGTCATCTCCAGGAAGGCCCCGATGGTGCGGCGCCGGTCGATGGCAGCCAGGGAGCGCAGGGCCACCTCGTGCGTCTCCGGGTCGGCGAGGCACTCCCTCAGGAGGGCGAAGGCGCGCGGCCCGCCGATCTTGCCCAGCGCCGCGGCCGCGTCCCGGCGGACCCGCGGTTCGGCGTGCTTGAGGGCAGGGGCGATGGCTGCGATCGTCGAGGGATCGGCGATCTCCCCCAGGATCAGCAGGACGTTCCGGACCAGGTACCAGGAAGGATCGGCCAGGCGCTTCACGAGCGCCGGGACCGCCGCCGCCCGGCGCGCGGCCAGGAAGGCGAGGAACGGCTTGCGGATTTCCCAGTCCTCCTCCTCGGCCAGCCCCAGGATCAGGCTCTCGACGCAGAATTCTCCCAGCCTCTCGAACGCTCCGGCCAGGGCGGCGTGGTGCTCCGGCGTCAGGTGGTGGAAGGACTTGCGATAGCAGCGGACCAGCGCGTCGGCGGTCGCCCTGAGTGCCTTGAGCGCCGCCTCCCGGACGTGCGGCTGCGGAGCGGTCCCCGCACCGAGCAGGTTGCGCATCGACTCGGCCACGCCGCCGCATTCGGCGAACCAGTCCGGCGTGAGCCCGGCGGCCCGTTTGTCGATCTGGTCGAGCGCGACCCACTGCCGCGCCGGCTCGTTATCCACGGCAACCAGGTCGCTGAACAGCAGCCAGACCCGGCGCTTGACCCCCACGGGGGTCAGCGCTTCGACGAAATCGGGCAGCGCCATCAGCTCCTGCTTGAGGCCATCCTCCAGGGGCGGAGCGCTGGCCCCGATCAACTCCAGGAGCCCCTTGTACTCGCGGGAGATCCAGTCGTCCTGCGACTCCTTCAGGAGCTCTTCGACCGAGTTCCAGACGTCGGGCGGAGGCTTCTCGGCGCCGCGCGCCGACCGGATGGCCTCCAGAACGCTCGTCTTCTTCTGATCGTTCACGCCCCGGTCGATGAGGACCTTGCGAATGACGCTGCCGAGCCGGGCGTTCAGGCTCCCTTCGGACTGGACCATCGACACGATCAGCTCCCCCAGTTTCTCCTCGGGGATCCGGGCCCGCATGGCGCTCGCCAGGTCGATGCCGGCGCCGGGGACGGGGATGCTCGCGCCCAGGACTTCCTTGCGCCCCTGAGGATCGAGCGCCATGAGGGCCGAGGCCAGGTTCTGCGCCAGCGCCGGCAGGGCTTCCGGCTCGGCGCCACCCACCTCGGCGGCGGTGCGGCGCAGGGCCCCGATCAGGATCGCGCCGCGCTCCTGCCCGGCCGGGGCACCGAGCTTCTGCAGAGAAGCCATCAGGTCCCAGGCCGCCTTGCTGTCCCCCGCCAGGCGTCGGATCAGGTGCTGTCCGCCGGGAGGGGCTGGCCCCTGACCGGCCAGGAACCTGGCCAGCAGGTCGGTCCAGGACACGCCCGGCGAGGCGCCGGCCCCGGCCTCCTCCGCCGTCCCCGTCCTGGCCGACCGGAGAACCTGCGCGGCGTCGAACTCGACCACGGAGATCCCTCCGAGGCGGCGCTCCTGGATGCATTTCGCCGGCCCGCCGCGCGAGCGCAGCGTCCCCGGATCGAGCGCGATGACTTCGAGGAACCCCTTGAGCGCTTCCTGCTCGACCGGCGGCCGGAAAGCAATGCCGCTGACATCCCTGCGACTGAGAAAGGAGGCGAAGCCCGCGAGGACCCGGTCCTCTTCCGCCAGGACGGTCCTGTCGACCAGGAAGGCGGCCTCGGCCACGCCGACGGTCAGGCTCTCGTGGTCGGTGAGGGCCTCCTTGAGAAACACGGCTGCCTTCTCCAGGGTGGAGGTCACCATCGGATGCTGGGCGGGGTAGAAGGAGACGACCTTGGTCGCTGTGGCCAGCTGCTTGAGAGCCCGAACGAGTGGTCCCGCGGCATCCGGGTTGTTGGTCATCGGGGCCCTGGCCTGAAGAGTGCAAGTTCGACCTTAATATGATGTAGGGGCTCCACGAAAGCAAACAATGGCCATGCCGGGCGCTCTGGAAATTAAGTACATACATGTCAACTGCTTACAATTTAGTCTCGCGCCGTATCACGCCCGGAGTCGTGAGACTTTCGAGACTCGCCTTGCCAGGTCGTGGCCTCCCGACCTTGACGGGAATCGACTCGATCCGCTACGATCTCCCCACGTTCAGGAGCCTCCCAGATGATTCGGATCCCCTTTCACTCACGAACCGAGCGGTCCTCCTCCCTCAGGGTCTCGGCCGTGGTCCAGGGGCGCCGCATCCTGCTGCGGGGGCCGGTCGGCTTCATGCGCAAGACCCGTCCCCTCCTGACGGACACGTAGCCGGGCCAGCGCAAGCCGGCGACACCCCGACCTAAGCCCGCAGGCAGCTCATCAAGGGTCGCTGTCACGGCTCATCGAGCCCGGGGGAGATTTTTGTCTTTCTTGCCTTCTTGATGCAGTCGATGAGGTCCTCATATGAAGAACACACTGAAGCGCGACGTCAGAGCCAAGGTGGGGGAGGACAGCAATATCGTGGCCCTCTCCAATCACCGCCTCGCCGCCGCCGGAAAGCCGGCGTCCAACGGCACCCGCAGGGGCGACCCACCCCCCTCCGGCTCGATGCGGGTGGCCCCCCGGGCGGCGGACGCCCTGCCGACCGGCGCCCCGGAGAGGCGGGTGGCCGTGCGCAAGAGCCTCAAGGCGGCCGCCAAGGCACGGGCCCGGCGCGGCGGCAGGCGGATGAGCCCCGAAAAGGTCATCAAGGAGTCGCAGCACTGGCTGGACATCATCGCCCGGGCCGACCGCCTGCCGATCTCCCGGAAGAAGCGGGTCGTGAAGGAGACGGTCAAGTCGTTCGACGCCTACTTCAACTCGGGGTTCCTGGAGTACCGCAAGTCGGTGGCGGAGGCCGAGCAGTACGCCGCCATCGAGTGGACCGGGGAGGGAAACTACATCGAGGACATCATGGGGCGGCGCTACATCGACTGCCTGGGGGGGTTCGGCATCTACAGCGCCGGCATCCGCCACCCCAAGATCGTCGAAGCGGTGCGCCGCCAGCTCGATCGGATGCCGCTTTCGAGCCAGGAGCTGCTCGATCCGCTGCGCGGGGCCCTGGCGGAGATCCTGGGGGAGATCGCCCCCGGAAATCTGCAGAAGTGCTTCTTCATCAATAACGGCACCGACGCTGTGGAGGGGGCCATGAAGCTGGCCCGCCTCTACACGGAGAAGTCCGGCTTCATTTCGACCATTCGGGGGTTCCACGGCAAGTCGTACGGCTCGTTGTCGCTCATGGGCAAGGCCGACTACCGGGTGGCCTTCGAGCCGCTCCTGCAGGACGTCTACTTCGTCGAGTTCGGCGATGCCGACGAGGTCGAGTGGCAGCTCAAGAAGGCGCGGGACGTGGGGCTGGACATCGCGGCCGTGGTCGCCGAGCCGGTGCAGGGGGAGGCGGGGGCGATCGTGCCGCCCGACGACTACTGGCCGCGCCTGCGGGAGATCTGCGACGAGTACGACGTCCTTTTGATCGCCGACGAGGTGCAGACCGGCCTGGGCCGGACCGGCCGGCTGTTCGGGGTCGACCACTGGGACGTCATCCCGGACATCATGTGCCTGGGGAAGGCCCTCGGCGGGGGCGTCATGCCGCTGTCGGCGTTCATTTCGACGCCCGAGATCTGGAAGGTCCTGGAGAAAAACCCGTTCCTGCATTCCTCGACGTTCGGCGGCAACCCCCTGGCCTGCGCCGCCGGCATCGCGGCCATCCACGTCACCCTGTCCGAGGACCTGCCCGGGCAGGCGGCCGAGGGCGGGGCGTACCTGCTCGCGGGGCTGCGCGACGTCCAGTCGCGCTTCCCCGAGCACGTGGTGGACGTGCGCGGCAAGGGGCTCCTGATCGGGGTCGAGTTCGACACCACCGAGATCGGCTACGCCGTCGCCTCCGGCCTCTTCCGGCGAGGGGTGTTGGTCGCCGGCACGCTCCTGAACGCCAAGACCCTCCGCTTCGAGCCGGCCCTGTCCATCCCCCGGAAGCTCATCGACGAGGTCCTGGGCCATCTCGACGAGACCCTGCGGAGCCTCGTGTGAAGCTTCCGATCGGGCATGCCCTGACGCGCGACGAGCAGGACGCGATCGCCGCGGAGGGGATCGACAACTGGAACGCCTACCTGCGCCGCTTCCCGAAAACCAAGGACAGGGACCGTGACCGGGTCCTGGTCGAATGGAGCGGCGAGGGCTCGATCATCCGCAACATCTACGGCGACGAGTACGTCGACTGCCTCGGCGGCTACGGCATCTTCTCATTGGGCCACCGCCATCCCGAGGTCGTGGCGGCCGTCAAGGACCAGCTCGACCGGATGCCCCTGCACAGCCAGTACCTGGTGAACCCGATCACGGCGGAGGCCGGGCGGCGCCTGGCCGAGGTCCTCCCCGGGAACCTGAAGCGGACCTTCTTCTGCAACAGCGGCACCGAGGCGGTCGAGGGGGCGCTGAAGCTGGCCCGGCTCCATACGAAAAAGGGGGGCTTCGTCTCGACGGAGAACTCATTTCATGGGAAATCGCTCGGCAGCCTGTCGGTCACCGGCCGGCCGGTCTTCCGGGAGCCGTTCCGGCCCCTCCTTCAGGACGTCACCTTCGTGCCCTACGGGTCGGCTGCCGCCATCGACAAGGCGATAGGCTCGGACACCGCCGCCGTCATCCTCGAGCCGGTGCAGGGGGAGGGGGGCGTCATCGTCCCCCCCGAAGCCTACTGGCCCGAGGTGCGTGAGATCTGCACCCGGCGCGGAGTTCTCCTGATCGCCGACGAGGTGCAGACGGGGCTCGGCCGCACCGGCGCCCTGTTCGGGGTGAACCACTGGAACGTGGTGCCGGACATCCTCTGCCTGGCCAAGGCCCTGTCGGGAGGCGTGGTCCCCTGCGGGTCTTTCACGACCACGGACGAGATCTTCGCGGCCTTCCACGGCAACCCGATGTGGCACTCGTCCACCTTCGGCAACAACCCGCTGGCGGCGACCGCCGCCTCCATGGCGATCGAGATCACCGTGCGCGACCGGCTGAGCGAGCGCTCCGCGCGCCTCGGCGCCGACCTGCTGCGCCGCCTGCGGTCCCTGCAGGCGAAGCACCCCAGGGTGATCATCGAGGTGCGCGGCAAGGGTCTCCTGATCGGCATCGAGACGAAGAACGAATCGGTCGGCGCCGTCCTGGCCGAGAGGCTGTACGCGAAGCGGATCCTGGTCGCCTACGCCCTCAACAAACCGGAAGTCGTCCGGATCGAGCCTCCTCTCAACATCCCGGAGGACCTTCTCGACCGCCTGGTCGCGGCGCTCGACGAGTCGCTCGCCGGCCTCGTGGCCTGAGATCGTCCTCCCTCGCCGGCCGCGTGCCTGGCGGAGGCGCGGGGGTATAATGCGCCCGCCGTCCGGCCCCCCTGCGGCGCGGGCGGCGGGCCAACCCGAGGAAGGACGTATGAGAAAAAGCATCGTGATCAAGACCGCGATTCCCGGGCCGCGCTCGCAGGAGCTCATGCGCGCTCGCCAGGCGGCCGTCCCCCGCGGCCCGTACAACATCACGCCGCTGTTCATCGCCCGGGGCGAAGGGGCCATGCTGGAGGACGTCGACGGCAACCGCTTCATCGACTTCGCCGCCGGCATCGGCGTCCTGAACGCCGGGCACGCGCCCGCCGCGGTCGTGAAGGCCATCCAGCAGCAGGCGGAGAAGTACATCCACTCCTGCTTCCACGTCACCCTGAACGAGCCGTACGTCCGCCTGGCCGAGACCATGAACCGGATCACGCCGGGCTCGTTCCCCAAGAAGACCTTCTTCGCGAACTCGGGCGCCGAGGGCGTGGAGAACGCCGTCAAGGTGGCGCGCAACCACACCCGCCGGAGCGGCATCATCTGCTTCGAGGACGCGTTCCACGGGCGGACGCTTCTGGCCATGTCGCTCACCAGCAAGGTGCACCCGTACAAGGACCACTTCGGGCCGTACGCGCCGGAAGTCCACCGCATGCCGTTCTCGTACTGTTACCGCTGCCCGTGGGGGAAGCGCTATCCCGGCTGCAACATCGAGTGCGCCACGTTCCTGGAGGACTTCTTCAAGCGCTACGTCGATCCGTCCAACGTGGCGGCCCTTCTCGTCGAGCCGGTCCTGGGCGAGGGCGGGTTCATCATGCCGCCGCAGGAGTACTACTCGATCCTGATCAACATCTGCCGCAAGCACCACCTCCTGGTGATCGCCGACGAGGTGCAGACCGGGTTCGGGCGCACCGGCCGGATGTTCGCCTGCGAG
>JACOUZ010000130.1 GCA_016177515.1 Acidobacteriota bacterium | reverse complement strand
GGGATCTCCAGAGGTGCGTCGCGGGCCAGACCGGGTCGCTGCGGCGTGGCGATTTCGAGCCGCGCCGTGCGCGACAGATGGACGCCGAACTCCCTGCGCGTGCGAGCCACGAGCCACGACGCAGCGACCCGGTCTGGCCGGCCACTCGGGGCTGGGGATCTCTCAGGCCGGCGGCGTCCTTGACCGGGTGCGGCGGCAGGCCGATAATCTCGCCCGTGACCCGAGGCGCGCGCAGGCTGATGCTGGCGGCGGGGGGCGTTGTCCTCGCGGGCGTGGTTCTTGGCGCGTTCGCGCTGAACCGGGCCCCGAAGGGCCAGGCCGACGTCGCGACCATCACGCACGGCGATCGGGTCGACCTCGAGCGCCACACCGTTCCCGGCAAGTACACCGTGTTCGACTTCTACGCGGTCTGGTGCCCTCCCTGCCGCGCGCTCAGCCCGGCGCTGGAGAAGCTGGCGGCGCGCCATCCCGCTCTGCTGGCGATCCGCAAGGTGGACATCGTCGACTGGACGATGCCGGTGGCGGAGCAGCACGGGATCCGGGAGCTGCCCTTCCTGGTCCTGTTCGACAAGGAGGGCCGCAGGCTGGCCGCCGGCGAACAGGTCTTCGATGAATTGACGGCCCTGTTCGGCGACGACGGCCTCGACGTCAGCCGCGCCACCGATAAGGCTCCCGCCACCTCGATGTGAGCCCCGCCTCGCGCGCCCGGGCCCCGGCTCCCGTCAGGCCGCGCCAGGGCCGGGGGACGATCCGCCGGGAACGCGCAGCGTACCGATCAGATCGCGCACGGCGCGCACCCCCTGGCTTCGACACCAGGCGTCGATCTCCCCCACCAGGCGCGGCATGGCGCCGGGCTCGAAGAAGTTCAGGGTCCCGACCTGGACCGCCGCGCTCCCGGCCACGATGAACTCCAGGGCGTCCCGGGCGCCGCTGATCCCTCCCATGCCCATGATCGGCAGATCGACCTCCCGGCGCACGCGGTGGACCATGTAGAGCGCCTGCGGCTTGATGGCCGGCCCGGACAGCCCCCCGACCACGTTGTCGAGGACGGGGCGCCGCGCCTCGAGATCGATCGCCATGCCGAGGAACGTGTTCACCAGCGACAGGATGTCCGCCCCGCCCTCCTTCGCGGCCGCCGCCGCGACCGCGACGTCGGTGATGTTGGGCGTCAGCTTCACGATCAGCGGGAGGTCGGGCGCGGCCCGCCGCACCGCTTCGACCACCTCGCGGATCACCGGCGGAGACACTCCGAAGGCGAGGCCGCCCTTCTCGGTGTTGGGGCAGGAGAGGTTGAGCTCGATGGCGGAGAGCCCGGGGGCGCCGTTGAGGCGCCGCGCGACGCCGGCGTATTCGTCCTGCGTCTCGCCGAACACGTTGGCGATCACCACGGTGCCGCAGCCGCGAAGGGCGGGCAGCTTCTCCGAAAGAAACGCCTCGACGCCGACGTTCGCCAGCCCGATGGCGTTCAGCATGCCGGAGGGCGTCTCGCAGGTGCGCGGCGGCGCATTGCCCCGGCGGGGCAGGAGCGAGAGCCCCTTGGTGACGAAGCCGCCGAGGTCCTTCAGGTCCAGGTAGGGCAGGAGCTCGCTGCCGTAGCCGAACGTGCCGCTCGCGGCCACCACCGGGTTCTTCAGTCGCAGCGGCCCGAGCCGCACGCTGAGGTCGGTGGGGGGGGCCGGCGGCGGCGCCTGTGTGGCGGGCGTGCGTCTCACAAGGCCACCTCGCCGGCACGGAAAATCGGGCCCTCGGTGCAGACGCGGCGGAACACCGGGCCCCGGGCGTCGCCGGGGCAGGGGACCACGCATCCGAGGCAGACGCCGATGCCGCACGGCATCTGGGACTCGAGCGCGAGCTGGCAGGGGACATCCGCCCCGATCGCCAGGGCGCCGACCGCCTTCAGCATCGGCGTCGGCCCGCAGGCGTAAAGCTCGAGGCGATCGCCCCCTTTTCGGCGGTCGAGAAGAGGCTCGAGGAGGCGGGTCACGTACCCCCGGGTCCCGGCGCTCCCGTCCTCGGTCGCCAGCCGCATCGGGATCCGCCGCGCGCGGAAGAAACCGAGAGCCACCAGGTCCCGTTTCGAGCGCCCGCCGTACAGAAGGATGGGAGCCGGCCGGCCCGCCTTCCTGAGCGCCTCGGCCAGAAAGGGGAAGATGGCGATGCCGATCCCGCCCGCCACCAGGGCCGGCCGGGTGCCCGGCTCCGGCAGGCGGAAGCCGTTGCCGAGCGGGCCGAGCGTCGGCAGGACGGCGCCGACCGGCTGCTGCGACAGGTAGCGTGTCCCCGCCCCGACGACCTTGTAGAGGATCTGGATCCGTCCGCGACCACCGGGGAGGACCCGGTAGAGGCTCATCGGCCGGCGCAGAAGGGGATCGGATCCCGCGCGAGTCTGAACCATCACGAACTGGCCGGCCCGGGCCTCGCGCGCGATGCGGGTCGATTCGAGGGTCAGAAGGAAATGGTCCCGGTTGAGGGCTTCGTGGCGGACCACCGGGGCCGGAGAATCGCACGGCATGCCGGTGGCGCACTATATCAGAACGCCCCGGGACGGACAACGCGCGCCGCGGCCGTGTGCTACGATCCTCCGGCGTGACCTTTGCGAAGCTGATGATCCACGCGGTCCTGGCCGGGATCTATGGCGGGCTCGTCGTGACCCTCCTTCTCGTGCTGGGCAATCCGGGCGCCGCCTCGCGGGGCGCGGGTGCCGGACCCGGTCTCCTGATCGTCGTCCTTCTCTACGCGCTCGCGGCGGGTCTCGTCTGGCCGCTCCTCTACGCCGTCGTGCGCTTCTTCGCCAGCCACCCGCTGCGCCTTCCATGGCTGAGCCTGCGGTACCTCGTCGGCTTTCACGCGGTCAACACAGCGGTCATCCTGGCCGCCGGCTGGATCATGCTGTCGGGGCACCGGGCCGCCCTGGATCCCCGGGACGCCGATCGGCTCGCGAACGCCTGCCTCGGGCTCAGCCTGGCCTGGCTCGCCGGGGCCGTCATCACGGTGGTGCCGCGACTGAGGCGCCGCGCCCTGGCGCCGGCGGTCGCCGGCGGCGCGGCCCTGGCGGCTCTCCTGGTGGCCGCGTCCGGAGGGACCCCGTCGCCGGCGACGGGGACGCTGGTCACGGGAGCGCTGTCACCGCTTCGCGGTGGCGCGCCGGGCGGCGTTCCCGCGCCGGGCGGCGATCGCCCGATCGCCCGGGCGCCCGGGGAGACGCGCCCCCAGGGGACGGGCACCTCCGCTTCCTCATACCGTCGTGCGCCCGCCGCCCGCCGCCTGCTCCTGCTGAATTTCGACGGCGCGGATCTGGATACGATCCTGACCATGCACGCCCAGGGAAAGCTGCCTGCCTTCTCGCGCTTCATACAGGAGGGGGCCGGCGGACGCTTGCTGTCAGTCCGGCCGTGCGCGGCGGCGGTGACCCGCACCTCGCTGGTCACCGGAATGCTGCCGTACCGCCACGGCGTGCGCGCCACGGAGGCCGTGAGTGTCCTCGGCCGCGACCCCTGGCTGGAGGTCACGCCGCCGGGGATCGGCTTCCATCTGCTCTTGTCCCCGCTTTTGGCCCGGCGTGCCCTCGGCGTCGCCGACCGATCCACTCCCGCCCTGTGGGAGATCGGCACGAGGATGGGCTGGACCGCGGAGAGCGCCGGCTGGGACGTCGATCTCGATGCGGCCGGACCGGCGGCCGTGAGGGCGGGGCCCGATTGGGTGGCCGACCTCCTGGATCCCGAGGCGTCGCGCCCGCAGGATTCGGCGGCGCGCGCCCTGATGGCCGAAATCGTGCGGGCTGCCGCGGCGGACGAGGAGGTGTTCGGCGCGCTGCGCCGCGCGGTCGAAAGGCCCGGTCAGGGGATCGCCGCGTTCTCGTTCCCCGGATTGGACCGGGTGGCCCACATCTTCCTGCGTTACGCGCGCCCCGCCGATTTCGGCAACGTCACCGGCCGGGAGGTCGACCTGTACGGCCCGGTCCTCGAGCGCTACTATGGGAAGATGGACGCGATCGTCGGCTCGGCCCTGCAGCCGGGCCCGGGAGAAACTCTGGTGCTCGTCACCTCGACGCACGGGATCGAGCCGATGACGCTGGGCCGCCGGTTCCTCAAAGAGTTGACAGGCGGCGGACCGCGGTCGGGAGTCCACGATCGCGGCCCCGGAGGGTTCCTGCTCGCGCTGGGACCGAACATCAGGCGCGGGCACCTGTTCGGCAAGGGCTCGCTCGCCGACGTCGCGCCGAGCGCCCTCTATGCGCTCGGCCTGCCCGTGGCCAGGGACTCCGACGGCGCGATCCTGACCACCCTGTTCAGCGAGGACTTCACGGCCAGCCATCCCGTGACCGTCGTCGGAAGCTACGGCGAGGCCCGCTGAGGCCTCTCTGAGGTATCCCCAGTTTGAGGCGCCGACCCTGCGTGCGCCGGGGACGGGTCCGGCGTCGCTTCGCGACGCCTCCCCTCGGCTCGCCTCGCGCCCGCCCACCGCGCCGGGGACCGCGCGCCGGGGCCCGGGGCGCGAGGTCTCGCACGCCCCGGCGCACGCAGGGCACGGCGCCTCAGCCCGTGGATCCCTCATGCGCCTCATGCGAATATCAAGGCCGGTCGCAGAAGCCGGATGCAAGCCGCCAAGCGCCCGACATAGTCCCGCCACAAGAGTGATCTGTCGATCCGTCCCATCTGGCACCAGCGGCCTGAGCGGGTGAAGGCACACATCTTTGTGTGCTTCCTGGCCTACGTGTTGTGGAAGACCCTGGAGAGATGGCAGAGCCGAGCGGGACCGGGTCAGAGCCCCTGAACGATCCTCGCGGAGCTGCGCAGGATTCAGAGTGCAGACGTCGTCCCGCCCACGGTCGACGGCCGGGAACTCCGCCTGCGCTGCGTGGTGC